>PHDQ01000294.1 GCA_002841025.1 Bacteroidetes bacterium HGW-Bacteroidetes-13
GCATAAACCAAACAAGCCAATACCAATAATTTTCCAAGTTTATCAAAATGATATTCAGTGATGTATTTTTCAAGACTATACGCTTTTCTCAAGACATAAACCACCGCAATCAAACCGCCAGTTCCCACGACAAATGCGCCAGCTATAAAGTACGGGCCAAAGTTTGTGCTGTCCCAACCGATTCTGAAAGTGGTGGAGAAAAGCCAAGCGTCGATGGTTTGGAGGATGAATGCTACGGGAATAATCAGTAGCGCAATCATCTGTATGGTTTTGGCTTGTATAGCGTGCTGCTTGTCTGAGCCAGTCCAATTCAAGGAAAGTATGCCATACCATTTGCTGAGTTTGGGCTTGTCTGAAAAATATTTTTTAAGAATTGCCAAATCAGGCAAAAGGGGTACATAAAGTATCAAAAAGCTGATGGGAATGTAAGTTGAAATGATGATTACATCCCAAGTGATAGGCGATTGAAGTCTCGCGTTGATGAAGAGATGATAAAGCCTGTCCGGTCTTCCCATGTCTAAAATAATGGTCAGTCCCGCCATAATGATTGCGGCAAAGGCTATAATTTCCGCGATTCTCACCACCGGAGTTCGCCATTTGTTGTCCGTGATTCGCAATATGGCAGCAGTCAGTGATCCGACAAAACTGATGGCAACAAAAAACACGAAGTTGGAAATATAGACACCCCAGAGTGCGTAATCTCTCATGTTTGTAACCTCTTGTCCTTTAATTATTTGGTCGATATAAGCACCGACCCCGGCCAAGATGATTAGGATTAACGCAACTGTCCAAATAACACCTTTTCGGTTAAATTTTCGAGGTGCTAATTCTTCTATTAATTGATTGTATGCATTCATGGTTATTCAGTTTTTTTAACAGAATTGAATTCGTCATAGTTCTCAAGACCATCTTCGAAAGGCTCTACTCTATTAACAGGTGGGAGATAATAAACGCTTGGCTCAGTTCCCAAACTTTCCATCAATCGATAGCCAGCTTTTTCTTTCAAAAGTTCGCTCAAGCGGAAGGTTTCGGCACCATTGGTAACCACATCTTCATATTTGTCGCCGAAGAAGAATACACCGTTCGGGCAGGCAGTTACGCAGTGAGGCAATTCGCCATTGTCTATCATGTGCGGGCAAAAATCGCATTTATCAACTGTCCCTTTTTTGCTAGGTACGCCTGCGTACTCTGGATTTGAAACCATTTTTTTGACTTCTTCCGGTTGTTCCGGCTCGCTCCAGTTGAATACCCGAATCGAGTAGGGGCAAGCAGCCATGCAAAAGCGACATCCGATGCAGCGTTCATTGTCTATCAAAACCAGACCATCCCGTCGTTTGAAGGTAGCGTCAACCGGACAAACGGTTACGCAAGGTGGCTGATCGCAATGTTGACAAGTGGTTGGCATCCAGTATGGAGAAGCTGCGGGTGCATCTTGCATTTTATAGACTTTCAACCAAGCATTTTCTCCGGTGATGTAGTGATTTTTATTACAGGAAGATTGACATTTTAGGGCATTCTTGCAACGAGCCAAGTCAATAACCATCACAAATTTTTTCCCCGGCATGCCTTCTCTTACGTTGTACGAACTATCGCTTTTGTGATGATCGTGCATTTCAGATTTTGGCACTTGCACCATGTGACCTTCTGTGGTCATCAATTCTACCATTTCATCATTTTCAGCTTTCGCCGGTTCTGAAAGGTATTTTACCAGAGCGACACCACCGGCGGTTGCAACAAGTCCGAACTTGAGTCCTTTACTGAGAAAATCTCTTCTCGGGTTTTGATCTTTATTTTCCATCTTATCAGAGATTTATGACTTATTTTTTAGTTAACCAAGACAACAATGCAGGGTTGGTTACATTTTTTTTGACAGGTTCAGAATTTTGTAAGATGGTTTTTCTTACTTTGACTGTTGTGCCATCCGGTTTCAACAATATTTCAAATGCTTCATCATCTCCCAATTCCGACTTGTTTTCTTTTGAAGATGCCACCAAAGGAATTAAAAAAGCACTGCCTAAAATGGGGAGGAAATTCCTACGTGTTAATTTTTCTTTTTTCTCCATGACGCATATAATTTATTGGTTGTAAAAATATTTAGACAAATCTAAAAATGCCACAAACGTGTGATGTTAAACCCAATCAAGAAATCGCCTTTGAAAAAATTATTTTGGTTAAACATGATATTTTTTTGTGGGATAATTCCT
>PHDQ01000295.1 GCA_002841025.1 Bacteroidetes bacterium HGW-Bacteroidetes-13
ACCATGCCCGGAGCCGCCAATGGCACAATGTGGCTGGGAGTCAGATAGCCGGCGTTGACAAACGATGCACCCGAACTCATATCCGACTGATCTACCAAGGTGACTTGATGCCCTTGACGATGCAAAAAATAGGCGGTGGACAAGCCAACAATACCGCCACCGATGATGAGACAGGTTTTCATAAAATTTAAAAAATCACTTTCAAAAATAGTATATTTAATGACTAAGACCTGAAAGGTTTTAAAAACCTTTCAGGTCTTGTCGATCTTGTCTGTCAAGCTTTCAGGTCTAAAATTTACTTCAACCAGGTTTTCAAATCCACTGCCGCTGCAATTTTTGCTCGCAGTTCGTCGATAGGTAACCGCTCTTGTTGCATGCTGTCGCGGTGGCGGATGGTGACGGTTTGGTCTTCCAAGGTTTGGTGATCGACGGTAATGCAAAACGGCGTTCCGGCTGCATCTTGCCGGCGATAGCGTCGCCCAACGGCATCTTTTTCATCGTATACCACATTGAAATCGAATTTCAAATCATCGATAATTTTTTTGGCGACCTCCGGCAAACCGTCTTTTTTGACCAAGGGGAATACCGCTACTTTCACGGGTGCTAAAATGGCTGGTAGCCTCAAAACAGTGCGGGAAGACCCGTCTTCTAAAGTCTCTTCTTGTAGTGAATTCGAAAAAACGGCTAAAAACATACGATCCAAACCGATGGAGGTTTCGAGTACGTAAGGCACATAACTCTCTTGGGTTTCAGGGTCGAAATATTGCAGTTTTCTGCCCGAAAATTTTTCGTGACTGCCCAAATCGAAATCTGTGCGGGAATGGATGCCTTCCAATTCTTTAAAGCCAAAAGGGAATTTAAACTCTATATCGCAAGCGGCATCGGCGTAATGTGCCAATTTCTCATGGTCGTGAAAACGGTAATTTTCCACACCCAAGCCCAGCGAATGATGCCATTTCAGCCGGGTTTCTTTCCAGTGTTCATACCATTCTTTTTGTGTGCCCGGTTTGATGAAAAACTGCATTTCCATCTGTTCAAATTCGCGCATGCGGAAGATAAACTGTCGTGCCACAATCTCATTTCGAAAAGCCTTTCCTGTTTGGGCAATGCCAAACGGAATTTTCATGCGCCCAGATTTTTGTACATTTAAGAAATTGACAAATATGCCTTGTGCTGTTTCGGGACGCAGGTACAAATCCATGGCGGATTCGGCGGTTGAGCCGATTTTGGTGCCAAACATCAGGTTGAATTGTTTCACCTCAGTCCAATTGCGACTTCCGGTGTCGGGGTCAGCTATTTCCAATTCTTCTATCAAGGCTTTGACATCAGCCAAATCATTATTTCCCAGGGATTTGCCCAATCGTTTCAGGATGGCCTCACCTCTTTCCTTGTATTCAATCACACGTGCATTGGTTGTCAAAAACTGTTCTTTGTCAAAAGATTCACCAAAGCGTTTGGCTGCTTTTTCAACTTCTTTTTCGATTTTGCCTTCAATTTTCGCTACATAATCTTCTACCAGCACATCGGCACGATACCGTTTTTTGGAATCTTTGTTGTCAATCAGTGGATCGTTGAACGCATCGACATGTCCGGAGGCTTTCCAAGTCGTCGGATGCATAAAAATGGCGGCATCGATGCCGACAATGTTTTCATTGAGTTGCACCATGGCTTTCCACCAGTAGTCGCGAATGTTCTTTTTGAGTTCCGCTCCGTTTTGACCGTAGTCATACACGGCGCTGAGGCCGTCATAGATTTCGGAGGATGGAAATATATAGCCGTATTCTTTTGCGTGTGCGATTACGTTTTTAAAATGATCTTCGGGATGTTGTGCCATATTGATAAAATAAAAAAACCGCTATTTGATTGAATAGCGGTTGCAAAAATAAGATTTTTAACGCATTTTATAAGGATTGCAATGAAGGGATTTTGTGATTTTTTCGGTTGAATTAAAATCGTCAGACTTGGCTTCTCGATACGGTTTTTTTCTTTGCAAAAAAAACCTACTCGAAGTGCTTCTCGATACTTTTTGAATCCGCTCGGCAGATTCAAAAAACTCGAAGTGCTTCTCGATACTTTTTGAATCCGCCGAGCGGATTCAAAAAACTCGAAGTGACAGATTAAATCTAAACAAATGTCAGCCCCGAGGATTCGGGGGAGTAGCGCGAAGCGCGTATGGAGACCGCGAATTGAC
>PHDQ01000035.1 GCA_002841025.1 Bacteroidetes bacterium HGW-Bacteroidetes-13
GACGGGCAGCTCAAAACTGGACGGGATGTCGCGGTTGCCTGCCTTTTGGGTGCTGAAGAATTTGGATTTGCAACCGCACCTTTGGTTGCATCGGGTTGCATCATGATGCGTGTCTGCCATTTGAATACTTGCCCCGTTGGCATTGCCACACAAAATCCCGAACTGCGCAAAAAATTTGAAGGCAAACCCGAGCACGTGGTCAATTTCATGTACTTCATCGCAGAAGAGCTCAGGTCAATCATGGCTCAACTCGGTTTTAGAACCATCAACGAAATGGTCGGTCAAGTGCACAAAATCAACACCCGAAAAGCCATCAGTCATTTCAAAGCCAAAGGATTGAATCTGTCACCTATTCTTAAAAAGATTGACACCCCGGATGGCGTTGCGGTTTACAATACCCAAAAACAAGAACATCATCTCGAAGATGCCATCGATTTCAAAATTATCAGTCAGGCTCATTTGGCACTTTTCCGCAAAGAAAAAATGGTGCTCGATTACCCGATTCACAATACAGATAGAGCAGTCGGCGCAATTTTGAGCAATGAAATATCAAAAATTTACGGTGCGCAAGGTCTTCCAGACAATACACTAAAAATCAACTTCAAAGGTTCGGCAGGCCAAAGTTTTGCTGCATTTGCCACCAGAGGTTTGACACTCAAAATTGAAGGAAACACCAATGACTATTTGGCAAAAGGACTTTCCGGAGCAAGAGTCATCATCAAAGTTCCGGACGAAACGACGTTCAAGCCTGAGGATAATATCATCATCGGGAATGTTGCGCTCTACGGTGCCATTGATGGCGAAGTTTACATCAACGGTGTCGCAGGTGAGCGTTTTTGTGTTCGAAATTCGGGCGCAAAAGCTGTAGTAGAAGGTATCGGCGACCATGGTTGCGAATACATGACCGGCGGTGTTGCTGTCGTGCTCGGGAAAACAGGTCGAAATTTTGCAGCTGGCATGAGCGGCGGAGTCGCTTATGTGTTCAATCCGGATGGAAAATTCACCGATAAATGCAACCTCGAAAGTGTCGCTTTGGAAGAAATTATCGAAGTGGAAGATCAACTGCAACTCAAAGAATTGATTGAGAATCATTACAATTTCACCAACAGCCCGCTAGCATATCGCATTTTGGAGCAATGGGAAAACAGTTTGAAACATTTCGCCAAAGTGATGCCTTTCGAATACAAAAAAGCATTGGAACGAATTAAAAAAGAATCATTAGAAACCGCTATAAGTCAATAATGTTATGGGAAAAGCAACCGGTTTTTTGGAATTTCCAAGAGAAGTAGAAGCCTACAAACCCGTCGAAGAACGCGTCAAAGTCTATAAAGAATTTACCCTTCCACTTGACGAAACCAAATTAAAAAATCAAGGTGCGAGATGCATGGATTGCGGAATCCCGTTTTGCCACAGTGGCTGTCCGTTGGGAAATTTGATACCCGATTTCAACGATTTGGTCTATCGCGGTCGTTGGAAAGAAGCCTTAGAAGTACTCCATTCAACCAATAATTTCCCGGAATTCACCGGCAGATTGTGTCCCGCACCCTGCGAGGAAGCTTGTGTATTGGGCATCAACGAAGATCCTGTGAGTATTGAAAACATCGAAAAAAACATCGTTGAAAGAGGATTTAAAGAAGGATGGATTGTCGCCAATCCACCCAAACATCGCAGCGGAAAAAATGTTGCAGTCATTGGTTCAGGTCCCGCCGGTTTGGCCGCAGCACAGCAATTGAACAGAGCCGGACATTGGGTTACGGTTTTTGAAAGAGATGCTCGCGTTGGCGGACTGCTTCGTTATGGAATTCCTGATTTCAAAATGGAAAAAACAGTCATCGACAGACGCGTGGCTATCTTAGAACAAGAAGGAATCGTTTTTAGAACCAAGGCAGAAGTGGGTAAAAACACTGCTGTTTCTGAATTGGATACTTTTGATGCAATCTTATTGAGTACAGGAGCCACAATCAGAAGAGATTTACCCATCAAAGGCAACAAGCTCAAAGGTGTCGTGCAGGCGATGGATTTTTTGAAACAACAAAACAAACGTGTGGAGGGTGTCGAATTTGAAGGTGAAGCCATTTCTGCGAAAGGAAAGCATGTCATCGTGATAGGCGGTGGCGACACCGGGTCTGATTGTATCGGTACAGCAAACAGGCAAGGCGCACTGTCAGTTACCAACTTCGAAATCATGCCGCGTGGCACGGAAGCGCGCCCGGAAGACCAACCTTGGCCATACTATCCGATGCGACTACGCACCACTTCTTCTCACAAAGAAGGAGTAAACAGACATTGGAGCATTTCTACCAAAGAATTTGTCGGTGATAAAGCAAACAACGTAATTGGACTCATAACTACCGAAGTAGCATGGGTTCGCAAGCCCGGCGAAAGGCCGCAACTTCGTGAAGTTCCTGACTCTGTCAAAGAATTTCCGTGCGATTTGGTTGTTCTTGCACTCGGTTTTACGGGATCTGAAAATACGCTTGCCGAGCAGCTGGGAGTCCGATTGGATACCCGAACAAACATCGAAGCGCAAGAAACCAATTACCAAACCAACGTACCGCATGTGTTTTCCGCAGGAGATGCTCGCCGAGGACAATCACTTATTGTTTGGGCTATTTCGGAAGGAAGAGAAGCCGCGCACCACGTGGACAAATACCTGATGGGCAAATCTTTGTTGCCAACCAAAGGAAAAGGCGATTTACCGCGGATTTAGGTTAAAAAGCAAGTTGAATAGAAATATCTAAACTTTAAAACAAGGATTACAAGTGAGCATTCCAAAAATATTTGGGGATGCTCATTTTTATTTGAATCAGTAGAGAAAAAGACTTCACAGGTTTCAAAATCTTGTGAGGTCTAAAATCAGGTTGATCTATTGACTTGGCAGCTGATTAAATTGTTTACAAAGTCTTTTCTCGTAAAATCAGTTTTTTTTTATAATTTTAGGACTCAACAAATGAACCTAAAATTATCCTGCGTAATGAAATCTTACAGAATCAAAAACTTAGAGCAGTACTTCAAACAATACAAAAAATCTGTCCAAAATCCGGAGAAATTTTGGAACAAAATAGCCGATGAAAACTTTGTCTGGTTTCAGAAATGGAATAATGTACTTGAATATGATCTGACAGAAGCAAACTGTAAATGGTTTTTGAATGCCAAACTCAACATCACCAAAAACTGCATCGATAGGCATCTTTCCAAACGAGGAAACAAAACTGCCATCATTTTTGAACCCAACAATCCGAATGAACCAGCGCAGCACATCACTTACCAAAACTTGTACGAACGTGTTTGCAAGATGGCCAATGTCTTAATAGAAAAAGGCATCAAAAAAGGAGATCGCGTTTGTATTTACCTGCCGATGATTCCTGAATTGGCTGTTTCCGTTTTGGCATGTGCGAGAATCGGTGCCGTTCATTCGGTCGTTTTTGCCGGATTTTCAGCCAGCGCGCTTACTACACGTATCAACGATTCAGCATGTAAAATGGTCATTACATCCGACGGTGGATTCAGAGGCGACAAAGCCATCGACCTAAAATCGATTGTGAACAATGCCTTGGAAAAATGCACTTGTGTAGAAACCGTATTGGTCGTAAAAAGAACGCAGACACCGGTCAGTATGAAAAAAGAAAGAGATTGTTGGCTTGCGCCTTTATTGGAAAATGCATCCGTAGAAAACGTGGCGGAAATCATGGATTCGGAAGACCCATTGTTTATACTTTACACATCGGGTTCAACCGGTAAACCAAAAGGTATGATGCATACCACAGCAGGATACATGGTTTACACGGCATACACTTTTAAAAACATATTTCAATATGAAGAAAACGATGTTTTTTGGTGTACGGCAGATATTGGTTGGATTACTGGCCATTCATACATCGTTTATGGACCGCTTTTGAATGGAGCTACCACGCTCATGTTTGAAGGTGTTCCCTCCTATCCTGATTACGGGCGTTTTTGGGAAGTCATTGAAAAGCATAAAGTTAATCAATTCTACACAGCACCGACCGCCATTCGTGCTTTGGCAAAAGAAAATGTAGCCTATGTCGAAAATCACGATTTATCATCATTAAAATTGCTTGGTTCGGTTGGAGAGCCCATCAACGAGGAAGCTTGGCATTGGTACAATGACCATGTTGGTAAGAAAAACTGCCCGATTGTGGACACTTGGTGGCAAACCGAAACAGGCGGTATTATGATTTCACCCATCCCATTTGTCACGCCTACCAAACCCACTTATGCCACTTTACCTTTACCGGGTATTCAACCCGTTTTGATGGATGAAAAACGCAATGAAGTAGAGGGCAATCTTTCTTCGGGAAGTTTGTGTATCAAGTTTCCGTGGCCGTCGATGGCGCGAACTATTTGGGGTGATCATCAACGTTACAAAGAGACCTATTTTACGGCTTTTCCCGGAAAGTATTTCACGGGTGATGGTGCACTTCGCGATGAAGTCGGTTATTATCGAATCACGGGACGAGTAGATGATGTAATTATCGTGTCGGGGCATAATTTAGGTACTGCGCCAATCGAAGATGCCATCAACGAACATCCGGCGGTAGCAGAATCTGCTATTGTTGGCTTTCCACACGATGTGAAAGGAAATGCACTTTACGGATTTGTGATATTAAAAGAAGAAGGAGAAAGCAGGGTTCGTGAAAATTTGAGTAAGGAAATCAATCAATTGATATCAGATCACATTGGTCCGATTGCTAAGTTGGAAAAAATTCAATTTGTTCCGGGTTTACCCAAAACGCGTTCCGGAAAAATTATGCGGCGTATTCTGCGAAAAATTGCAGAAGGCGATTTTTCTAATTTTGGGGATATTTCTACGCTTTTGAATCCAGAAATTGTAGAAGAAATCAAAAACGGACGCATTGGGTAATTTTTTATGTTGATTTTAAATTTTAGTAACTATTCCGTCTCATGAAAAATCGATACAAATTTCGTCTGTTCGAGTGTTTTATTGAAAAATGCGCAAGCTTTTTTCAATAAAACGTATCGAGAACTATACAATTACAAGCTTCTTGATACCTGCCTGTGGCAGACAGGCAATTTTTAATAGTAAAGCTGTCGCATTGCTATTAAAAACCACTCCAAGTGACGGTTAAAACGAAATTCATCTGAAGAGGTGAATAGTTACAAATTTTATAATTTGATTCGAATGGAAATAACAACAAAAATAGTTATCGGTTTGGTCGCTTTTGAACATTTGTATTTTTTGTGGTTGGAAATGTTTGCATGGGAGACGGCTGGCAGAAGAACGTTTAAGTCGTTGCCTGCCGAATTGTTTGAACCCACCAAAGTACTTGCTGCCAACCAAGGATTGTACAACGGTTTTTTGGCCGCCGGGCTGATTTGGACTTTTTTTATTTCGGACGAAAAATGGCGCATGAACATTGCTGTTTTCTTTTTGAGCTGCGTGGCTGTTGCAGGAGTTTATGGTGCTTTTACCGTCAGCAAAAAAATATTTTTCATACAGGCAATGCCGGCACTTTTGGCAATATTGAGTTTTATAGTTTGACCCACAAAACGGGTAAACACTTCACATAAAAAAGCGCCCTTTCGGGCGCTCCTTACAAACAAACCAATTAATCAACCAATTTTAACCTTGATATGGAAAGCTAAATACTTTCCCGTTTTTTTTAACTTGAAGCGAATAATTTCCACTTTCTACTTTTGAAAAATTGTAGCTTCGTTTCAGTTCAATGCTGTCTGTAACCGTTTCTTCAAACAACAGTTGACCTAATTCATCATAAATAGATATTGTAACCGGGGTTTGTTCCGGGTTGAAATTCATCAGTAGCAAAGAAGTACCGCTTAGCTTCACAAAAGGTTTAAAAACTTCTGTTTTCAATTCTAATTTCAATATGGCTTCCTGACCGGACACTTGTAGTGGAATGATAACTTGCTTGATGGGAGCATCCATTTCAAGAAAATAGTTTCCGGCAGGTAATCTGCTAAAATTGATTTGTTTGCCAGTTTCTAAACTATTTTTGAGTGTTTCTTCATAAAGAACTACTCCAAATTCATCTACAATCTTTAAGTTAGAAAATGGCTGCAACAACGAAGCGCTCAAACGTATGGTTTTAGCACTTGTGTTTCCGTCGCTCACCGGATTTACTTTTTCGGTGGCAGAAATTTGTAATACACCAAAAAGTGCTATTACAATTAAATAATACTTGATGTCTTTTTTCATAGCATTGAATTTTTAAAAGATTCTATGCAAAGATACAGCCTCATCAACAAGGCTAAATCCCATTAATTTTCCACTTTATACAATATTTTACCTTCAAAACTTGATATTTAAAAATAAAAAGTTAATTTTACACATATTATAGATAATCAAAACGCAATCAGATATAACTATTTAACATATTTTTGTTTAAAAATTGCTGTAAACCATGACATTAAGTAATCTAAAACCTTCGTTAGAAAAGATATCGCCGCCTTTTGGCAGCTCGATACTGTTTAAACAATATGCCGAACAATCGCAAAACAAAGATCCGCAATGGCATTTCCATCCGGAGGTCGAGTTGGTCTGTGTCAATGGTGGAATGGGGAAAAGATTGGTGGGCAGCCATGTTTCTTTCTATCGCAACGGTGATTTGATTCTCATCGGCTCAAATCTTCCGCACTATGGCTTCACCGATCGGTTGACCGGCAACAAAAGTGAAACCATCATCCAATTTCGTGAAGATTTTTTAGGAGAAGACTTTTTGACGGTTCCAGAAATGTCTGGAATCAGAAAACTTTTGGAACGCGCTAAAATGGGGGTCGTTTTTCATGGCGACACCAAAAAATCTGTTGGAGCCAAGATTGAGAAACTCGGTCAATACAGCTATTTTGAACGTTTGATTCGGTTGTTGCAAATCTTTAAGGAGCTCGACGAGTCGGACGAATACACCATCCTTAATGCGCAAGGTTTTGTGTTGGAAGTTGAACCACAAGACAATCAACGCATTGACATGGTTTTTGGGTTCGTTCGCGAAAATTTCAGCCGTTCCATTACACTTGAAGAAATATCTTCTTTGGTCAGCATGACCATTCCTGCATTTTGTCGCTATTTCAAAAAAATAACAGGAAAGACATTTACGCAGTTTGTGAATGAATATCGCTTGGTGCATGCCTCAAAATTGTTGGCCGAAAAACCATCGAGCATCACTGAAATTTGCTACGAAAGTGGTTTCAACAACTTTTCTCATTTCAACAAATTGTTTAAAGAATTCACAGGGCGCAATCCGTCAACCTATCGCAACGAATTGAAGTTGATATTGAAATAACAGGCGATTATTATTCAAAAATATTCTTTTGAAAAGATTATTAAATTCTCAAAAAAGGCATTTTTTAAGTACGTATTTTTGAATTAATTGAAACAGAAAAATTAATCAATCCTTAATTCGTTAAATTCTTTGGAGAACAGTACATTTGCAAAAAAAATGAAATGAAGCTTAATTTTAGAGAGATTGTCACGGCAACCATGGTGCTTTTTGCGGTGATAGACATTATCGGGAGCATTCCGATTATCATTGATTTGCGCAAGAAAGTCGGTCATATACAATCCGAAAAAGCGTCTTTGGTCGCGGCCGTTATCATGATTTTGTTTATGTTCGTGGGGGAAGAAATTCTGAAACTCATCGGCATCGACATCAACTCATTTGCGGTGGCGGGCTCGCTGGTCATTTTTTTCCTTGCTTTGGAGATGATTTTAGGTATTACTTTTTATAGGGATGAACAACCAGAAACGGCATCAATCGTACCGATTGCCTTTCCGCTCATTGCCGGAGCCGGCACCATGACATCTATCTTATCGTTACGCGCAGAATTTCAAACAATTAATATCATCATCGCCATCGTTGTCAACATTGTTTTTGTTTATCTTGTGCTGAAATCTTCCGCAAAAATCGAAAGACTTTTCGGGAAATCGGGCATCAATGTGATTCGGAAAGTATTTGGAATTATTCTGCTTGCCATTGCTGTCAAATTATTTACGACAAACATCAAAGGATTGATTTAACATGTTTTGATTGATTTATAACACAGAATTTCAACTATATAACGCTATAAAAATGAAAGTAGTTTGGTATTTGCTGGCATTGGTCGCATTGTCATTGGCGATTTTTAATTTGGTTCAAATAGATTTTGATAATCCATTTGGAGACAACAGCACCATAGCAATCGGCGGAACTTTGGTTTCGCTTTGTGCCATGGTTTTAATCTTTATCTTTTTGATATCGAAATCTATCAAAGAAAAATTAAGAAAATAATGTTTGATGTGTTTAGGTTATTGAACCGAATCATACACGACCACTTTTTCCCAAAGATGACTGTATTCTTCGATAAATTTTAGATGAATCGGGTCTTGCTGGTATTGCTCCTCTTCTTCAGCGTTTTTAAATAGGCACATCCAACTGACTGCGTATCCTTTTTCGATAACAGAACGATTGGTTGCGGCAGGAAAACCAATGTAATACTGTTGAATAGTTGAAACTTTCGACAATTTTCCCAGACCTTCCACAAGTTTGTCTCGGTCTGCCCTATTATTGGGATCTTTCAAGTAAAAATACACGTGATGAATAAACGGATTGGTCATAGTTTTTTGATTTTGTTCGACATAGGCATGCTCATCCACTTTGGCTGAAATATGGATGCAAGATGATACAATCAACGATAAGACAATCGCCGCGAAAAATGATTGGGTTGGATTCATGGTTTTAAAAATAGTTATTACTTCTTTAAGATTCCTGCTAAAGATAAAAATAGTTTGTTTAAAACGATATTTTTGATATTATCCAACCGTCAAAAAAAATCTGTTGATAAAATAGTAGGGAATGATATGCAAACCATCGTGTTTCCAATTTCATTTTTTTATTTTTGTACAAAACAAGCATCATGGAACAATTTGTGGTATCGGCACGAAAATACAGACCGGTTGATTTTGAAGACGTGGTCGGTCAGCAAGCGATTACCCAAACCCTGCTCAATGCCATCCGAAGCAATCATCTCGCACAGGCACTGCTATTCACAGGCCCGAGAGGTGTCGGCAAAACAACTTGTGCCCGCATTTTGGCTAAAAAAATCAACACGACCGAAAATACGCAAGTAGATGAAGATTTTGCTTTCAACATTTTCGAATTGGACGCTGCTTCCAACAACTCTGTTGACGACATCCGCAGCCTGACGGATCAAGTCCGGATACCGCCACAATCCGGAAAATACAAAGTTTACATCATCGATGAGGTACACATGTTGTCGCAATCTGCTTTCAATGCCTTTCTGAAAACCCTTGAAGAACCGCCCAAACACGCCGTATTTATCTTGGCGACCACCGAAAAACACAAAATCTTACCAACCATACTTTCTCGATGTCAAATATTTGATTTTAAAAGAATTACAATTCAAGATATCAAAGAACATTTGGCACATATCGCGAAAATTGAAGGCATAGAAACGGAAGAAGAAGCCTTACACATCATAGCCCAAAAAGCAGACGGTGCACTTCGTGATGCACTCAGTACATTTGACCGTGTGGTAACTTTCTGCGGCAAAAAACTGACACGAAAAGCAGTTGCGGAAAACCTGAATGTACTTGATTATGACGCTTATTTCCAAGCAACTGAAAGCATACTGACAGGAAATGTTCCAAAATTATTGAATCTCTACAACGAAATACTGTCCAAAGGGTTTGAAGGACTTCATTTTGTGTCCGGATTGGCAGCGCATTTTAGAGATTTAATGGTCAGTAAAAATAAAGACACACAATCCCTGATAGAAACAGGAGAACAAGTCAGAGAGCAATACATCCGACAAAGCAGTCAATGTACAGGAAGTTTTTTGATTTATGCTTTAGATTTAGCCAATCAATGCAGCATCGATTATAAAAACAGCTCGCACCAAAGGTTGTTGGTCGAACTGCTTCTTCTCAAATTGGCTTCCGCTCATCAGCAAGTCGAGGAAAAAAAAAATCCTGAACCGGAGCTAATTCATACCGAGTCAAAGCCAATTAAACCTCAACAAAATCTTGAGTATAAAGACCTAAACAAGCTGGATTCGAACGAAATAGAAGAAAGCACAACTCCACTCGAACCCATCAAGTTGCCCGATATTCCTAAAAAAGAGCGAATATCCGCACTTTCTATCAAGAGTTTACAAGTTCAAAAGAATCTGGCAGCAAAAACTACCGCTACACTAATTGATACATCGATAAAACCGCAAGATACTTTTACAGAAGAAATGCTTCAGACTTGCTGGAAAGAATTTGCCGATGCTAAGCAGCGTAAGGGTGAGCACATCATTGCTTCAATTTTAAATTGTAACAAACCATTGGCAAATGGCAATGTGATAAGCTTTGAATTTCCCAATATTTCCATGAAGAATGATTTTGCAAACTGTAAATCCGATTTGCAAAATTTCTTAACGGAAAAACTTAACAACCATTATTTACAATTCAAACTGACCGTTAGCGAGTCTGTCGAACAAAAAATAGCCTACACAACTGAAGATAAATTGGAGCGGTTAATCGAAAAAAATGAAAACCTGAAATTATTGATAAACACCTTAAAATTAGATATCTGATAAATTTTTTAAAGTGATAACTAAATACTTGTTAAATCTTTGATGAACCTATAAATTTTTGGTACATTTGTTGCTCGTAAAAACTGGAATTTTTAAACCCACTCAACAATGAAAAAAGTATTTTTTATCGCAACCATTTCCGCTTTCGTGTTAAGCTCATGCGTATCCAACCAAAAATATGCAGATCTTGAAGCTCGACAAAAAGAAACTCAAGACCTTCTAAATTCAGCAACTGTTAAACTGAACACTTGCTTAGAAGAAAAAGTCAATGCTACTGCACAAGTTAAAACGCTGCAAGAACAAGTTCAATTTCTAAAACAGCAAAACGAAACCATTACCAATTTGACTTCAAAAGGTGCTTCAAACCTTGAGAAAACTTTAGAAAGTTTAAAAGAAAAAGATTTGAAAATCAACAGAATGCAAGACGCTTTAACCAAACGCGATTCGATGACTTTGGCTCTTGTCACAAGCCTTAAAGGAGTTTTGGGTGATTTAAGTGATTCTGATATTGAAGTAAATGTTGAAAAAGGGGTTGTCTATGTTTCTATTTCTGATAAATTGTTATTCACAAGTGGAAGCTACAACATCACTGCCCGAGCAAAAGCTGTATTGGGAAAAGTTGCCAAAGTTGTTAACAACAAACCGGACATCGAATTTTTGGTAGAAGGACACACAGACAATGTGCCAATCAAAAATGATGTACTAATCGACAACTGGGATTTGAGTGTCAAAAGAGCTACTGCTGTGGTTCGTGTACTTCAAAATGACTATGGTGTAGATCCTAAAAGAATGACCGCCGCAGGAAGAAGTTATTACATCCCTGTTGCATCAAACGACACCGCAGATGGGAAAGCACTTAACAGACGCACCCGAATCGTAGTGTTACCTAAATTAGATCAGTTTTATAACCTGATTGAAGAGGGAATGAAAAAATAATCAAATGATTTTTAGTCCAATAGAAAACCTCCTTTTTCGGGAGGTTTTTTTTATTTTAATTTCAAGAAAAAAATTTGTTATAGACACAAAATAGTGTAATTTTGCACCGCATAAATGGTGGTTGTAGCTCAGTTGGTTAGAGCGTCGGTTTGTGGTACCGAAGGTCGCCGGTTCGAGCCCGGTCTTCCACCCTTAGGGTTTATAGTAAAACCGTTTCATTCTTTTTTTGAAGCGGTTTTTTTTATTGCAAAAACAAGGGCGAGTCCCGACTTTTCGGGATATCCCGAAACTTCGGGAAGCCCGGTCTTCCACCCTTAGGGTTTATAGTAAAACCGTTTCATTCTTTTTTTGAAGCGGTTTTTTTTATTGCAAAAACAAGGGCGAGAAGTGCATCCCGAGACTTCGGGAAGCCCGGTCTTCCACCCAAAATGTTTGAAAAGAAACCGCTTCATTGTTTTTTGAAGCGGTTTTTAATGAAAAATTTTTCCATAAAAAAAACCGAAACACCCCTGCTTCGGTTTAAGTAACTCAAAATAACCTGAAAGAACACTTAACTAATCCGATACAAAAATGACAATTTTTAACATCCTAAAAGTTAAGTAATGATAAAGGTTGTATTAAAAAAATGTTACTGTCCGAAAAACACAATTGTTAGATTCAAATATAAAACATCCCGTTTCAATTTCTTATTCTTAATTTAGCCGAAATCGGCATAACAAAACATTTCTTCAAAAATGAAAACTATCGCATTTGATGTTTACGGCACATTGATCGACCCGCAGGATATTATCCGCGAAGTTGAAAAATTAGAATCCCAAAAAGCCGAATCGCTTGTCGATATTTGGCGTAGCAAACAACTTGAGTACACATTCAGACGAGGTTTGATGAAACTGTATGTCGATTTTAGTCAATGCACTCGGGAAGCTTTGGACTATGCTTGCCTGCAAACCCGAACGAACTTGACCGACACACAAAAGAAACAACTTGTTGAAGCCTATCAATTCCTCCCCGCTTTCCCGGATGTAGAAAAAAGTCTGCTCGAATTGAAGCAAGCCGGACACCGCCTTTTCGCCTTCTCTAACGGAACAAAAATTGGAGTCGAAACGGTTTTGAAAAACGCGGGGATTATAAATTATTTTGAAGGCGTAGTCAGTGCAGACAGCATCCAAACTTTTAAGCCAGATCCCGCGGTTTATCAACATTTGATAGGAAAAACAAAGTCAGAACACAGTCAAACTTGGCTCGTATCGGGCAATTCTTTTGATATAATCGGAGCTGTAAATTTCGGACTGAAAGCGGCTTGGGTCAAGCGAAATCCTTCCGTTATTCTGGATCCTTGGGGTGTTGAGCCTACCGTAATTATTTCATCTTTGAGCGAGTTAAATAGCTGTTTGGGTAACTAAATCCATGACTGTTTTTTATTTTTAATTCAGCCCGAAAAACTTTACTTTTGCAAACCCAAATGGCCTCGTAGTTCAATGGATAGAATAGAAGTTTCCTAAACTTTAGATATGAGTTCGATTCTCGTCGAGGCTACACAGTTTTCCTAACCTTTAGATATGAGTTCCCAGCCTGACGATCATTGATAGAAAATCGGCTGGCAGGGATTCTCGTCGAGGCTACACAGTTTTCCTAACCTTTAGATATGAGTTCCCAGCCCGATGATCATTGATAGAAAATCGGCTGGCAGGGATTCTCGTAAAAACTTCATCCTTATTTTCGAAATATTTTTTTGGACAACGATTTTTATTGAAGAATGTCTTTCATCATCTTATATTTAATGATTACTTTCGCTGTTGAATTTTGGTTCCAATTCCGCCACGCGGAAATGGATTAAAAGGGAATCCCGTGAAAATCGGGGGCTGTTCCCGCAACTGTAAGCTAATCAGCTTGTTGTTATTCTTTCGTACCACTGTCAAGCATAGCGCGATGGGAAGGTCAACAACAAGACGCAAGCCAGGAGACCTGCCTTATTCAAACATTTATTGTCAAACTTTCGGGACAAAAGTTTGGGTATAGGTTTCTGTACTTTTTCCCGCTTTTATGCACTTTTTAAAATGAACAAAAAGAAATGTTCTTTGCTCCTACTCTGCTTGCAGGGTGTTTTGGGTTTGTACGCCCAACAAAAAGATTCGATTCCAACACAAAAATTAGAAGAAGTTACCGTTTCCGAATCGCGGTTTCCGCTTAAACGCTCGCAAACCGGAAAAATCGTCACCAAAATTACCGCTGACGATTTGCAAAAAACTTCCGGAAAAAATTTAGCCGAAGTACTCAATTCCGTGGTCGGTATCGAAATCAATGGTAGCAACAGTCATCCCGGTCAAAATCTGGGTTATTCCATTCGCGGCTCACGCAACCGACAGGTACTGATTCTGATTGATGGTGTCCAAGTGACCGATCCATCTGCCATTTCAAGCGATTTCGATTTGAGATTGCTCAATGTTGATGAAGTGGCTTCCATCGAAATACTCAAAGGAGCTTCGAGCGTACTCTATGGCACGGGTGCTGCTGCTGCCACCATCAACATTACATTGAAAGAGCCTGAAATCAACGGGTTTTCGGGAAAAGCAACTTGGGCTGCCGGCACCAATCAATCACAGGACGACCACAACTATCGCATCAACGACCTGTACAATGCCTACAGTCTGAGCGGCAAGACCGGAAAAATAAGTTTTTTGGGCAGTCTTTCTTACCAGGATTTGGAGGGTTTGTCCGCTATCAAAACGGCAGAAAACAAGGCGGATGATTTTTCGAGAATCAATGCGTTGGCTAAAATTGGTGTTCAAATAAATCCGGATTGGAAAACAAGTGTTTTTGGGAATTTCGACCGATTCAAAAGTGATTTTGACGAGAGTTTCGGTCTGACCGATGCTGACAACCAATCATTCTCAGCCAATTATCGCGCGGGAATCTCATCGACTTATCAAATCGGAAAACACACCCTCAATTTGAACGGTGCTTACCAAGTAGTTGACCGCGATATTCAATCGTCTTTCCCGAGTCGCTTCAACGCCGAAAGTTGGGTGGGCGACTTGTTTGGAAAGTTTGTCATCGGCCATTCGATTTACACCATTATCGGTGTCAACGCCCAACACAACAGCATGGAAAGTGCTTC
>PHDQ01000296.1 GCA_002841025.1 Bacteroidetes bacterium HGW-Bacteroidetes-13
ACGACACCATCACTTTGGACAAAGCAATTGAAAATTACAAACCCGAGAGTCAAGTCCAAATCGTATTTGAACGCTATGGAAAAACCATGGAGAAAACCATCGAACTCAAGTCCGATACCCAATACAATTTGATTTTAAAAGAAGATGTCAACACCAACCAAAAAGAAAACAGAGCAGCCTGGTTGAAGTTGAAGAATTGAGAAAAGCCAATATTTTATCGCTTTTAATGACAATATTCCTCCAAATATTTCGCCATTTCGCCTTGAATTTTTTGCGCTTCTTCCATTGCTTTGTCGGCAAAATCACTTCCGCCGGACTGATAAATAATTCCGCGGGAAGAATTGACCAACAAGCCGATGTTTTTGTTCATACCAATGCGACAGACTTCTTCCAAGCTTCCGCCTTGTGCACCAACTCCCGGTATCAGTAAAAAACTCTCCGGAATCAGTTCTCTGATTTTCTTGAGATGATTTGTTTGCGTAGCGCCCACTACATACATCAGATTTTCAGCATTTTTCCATTTTCGAGAAGTCTCAATCACTTTTTCAAATAAGCGATCTTTTTTATTCAACTGAAAATCACTTGCGCCTTCATTGGACGTAAGTGCCAATAAAATGGTGTGTTTTCCTTCAAACTCCAAAAAAGGTTCCACCGAATCTTTACCCATATAAGGCGCGACCGTCACCGAATCAAAATTCAACAGTTCAAAAAAAGTTTTCGCATACATGCGCGAGGTATTGCCGATATCGCCTCTTTTGGCATCGGCGATGGTGAAGTGATTTGGGTAATGCGTATTGAGATAATCAATCGTTTTTTCCAGACTTGTCCACCCTTTGGTTCCCAAAACTTCGTAGAAAGCCAAATTGGGTTTGTAGGCAACTGAATAGGGCGCAGTCGCATCGATAATGGCTTTGTTAAAGGCAAAAACAGGATCAGATTCAGTCAGTAAATGTTTGGGAAGTTTGTCTAAATCGGGATCAAGACCCACGCACAAAAATGTTTTTTTGGCTAAAATTTGCTCGGTCAAAAAAGCAAGTGTCATGCGACTGATTGTAAAAATTAAATTCCTTTTTTATTTAAAAAACTTCTCCTGATTCTTTGAGCTTTTCGGTGTTGTTGACCAATTGAAGCTCATCGATGATTTTCTGAATATCACCGCCATTCACGATGTTGTCCAAATCATACAGTGTCAATCCGATACGGTGGTCGGTTACTCTGCCTTGAGAGTAATTGTAGGTGCGTATTTTCGCCGATCGATCGCCGCTGGAAACCATCGAATTGCGACGGACGGCATCGGCTTCGTTTTTCTTGGCCAATTCCATTTCATACAATCTGGAACGGAGAACTTGCAAAGCCTTGTCCTTGTTTTTGTGCTGTGATTTTTGGTCTTGGCATTGCGCCACCAATCCGGTAGGAATGTGTGTCAATCGGACGGCAGATTTGGTGGTGTTGACGGATTGTCCGCCGGGTCCAGAAGAACAAAAATAATCGATACGCAAATCGTTCATGTCTATATCCACATCAAACTCTTCTGCTTCCGGAAGCACCATCACCGTGGCAGCAGAGGTGTGAACACGGCCTTGCGTTTCGGTTTGGGGTACGCGCTGAACACGATGCACGCCAGCCTCAAACTTCAAAGCGCCATACACGTCTTCACCTGTAATTTCAAAAATAATCTCTTTAAAACCGCCGGCTGTTCCTTCATTCAAATCCATCACTTGTGTTTTCCAACCTTTTGATTCGCAAAATTTTGTGTACATTCGGTACAAATCACCGGCAAAAATACTCGCTTCATCACCGCCCGTACCTGCGCGAATTTCCATCATGGCATTTTTGGAATCTTCCGGATCTTTCGGAATCAACATAAAGCGAATTTCCTCTTCCAAAAGCTTGATTTTTTCTTTGCCTTCTTCCAATTCTATTTTGGCCATCTCGACCATTTCGGCATCTGATCCGTCCGCTATAATTTCTTCCGCTTCTTGAATGTTGTTGGTTACTCGAACGTATTCTTCTCTTTTATCAACAATTTTTTTGAGTTCCTTGTAATCTCTGTTAAGTTCTATGTATCTTTTTTGATCAGCAATGACATTCGGCTGAATAATCAAATCAGAAACTTCGTCAAAACGTTGTTTTATACTATTTAATCTGCTTAACATATCGGGTTCTTAG
>PHDQ01000036.1 GCA_002841025.1 Bacteroidetes bacterium HGW-Bacteroidetes-13
CTTGAAAACTTCTCGACAATCCCGAAGTATCGGGAGGAGAAATGGCAGAGCGGTCGCCCCGAAGTATCGGGAGCGGCGGTCTTGAAAACTTCTCGACAAATTGGAGAAATGGCAGAGCGGTCGAATGCGGCGGTCTTGAAAACCGTTGAGGGTCACACCTCCGGGGGTTCGAATCCCTCTTTCTCCGCTTATTAAAACCACAACTAATTTAATGTATAATTAGTTGTGGTTTTTTTTATTAGGTGCGATTATTATAAGTCTGAAAGTTTTTTATTTCTTAATTTCTCCTTTTCCAAGTAACCAAAGTCAACTCCCTATCATTAAAAACACAAAAAATCCGCCTGTTTGCACAAGCGGATTTTTGATAAGTGAGTGAACTTGGAGTTAAGAAATTTATTTTACTTTGTCAACAATGGCTTTAAACGCTTCGGGATGGTTCATCGCCAAATCGGCAAGCACCTTCCTGTTAAGCGCAATTTCGCTGGCGTTCAACTTACCCATAAATTGAGAGTAAGACAAGCCGTATTGTCTGGCTCCGGCGTTGATACGCTGAATCCACAAAGCGCGGAAATTTCTTTTGTTTTGTCTGCGGTCTCTGTAGGCATAGACTAATGCTTTATCGACTGCATTTTTGGCAACTGTCCAAACGTTTTTACGTCGTCCGAAAAAGCCTTTGGCTAATTTCATGACTCTTTTTCGCTTGGCGCGTGTCGCAACTGAATTTACTGATCTTGGCATAATGATTTAATTTTTTTTGCAGTAGGCGGCTCTGTTTTTTATGAGCACTTTTAGGCCCGCTCCATGGTTAATAATTAATTACCTGCGTTGCTGATTATTTCAATCGCAACTGCTCTTTCACACTGTTTAAGTCGGCATCGCTTACCAAGGTTGCATGCGTCAATTTCAACTTGCGTTTTTTTGACTTCTTGGTTAGGATGTGGCTTTTGAAAGCATGTTTTCTTTTGATTTTCCCTGAGCCGGTTAGTTTAAACCGTTTTTTGGCTCCGGATTTCGTTTTTTGCTTTGGCATTTTTTACCTGTTTTTATATGGGTTTACTCACTTACTTTTATTTCGATTTTTTGGGAGCTAAGAACATGGTCATTCTTTTTCCTTCCAACTGTGGCAACTGCTCTACCTTCCCAAATTCTTCCAAATCTTGCGCCAAACGGAGCAACAATATTTGCCCTTGTTCTTTATAAATTATCGATCGACCCTTAAAAAACACAAAGGCTTTGAGTTTGGCTCCTTCTTTCAAGAACTTCTCTGCATTCCGTTTTTTAAATTCATAATCGTGCTCATCCGTTTGCGGGCCAAAACGAATTTCTTTGATAATTACATTTGCCGATTTGGCTTTCATCACCTTCTCTCTTTTCTTTTGCTCGTAAACAAACTTTTTGTAGTTCATTATCTTGCAAACGGGCGGTTCTGCATTCGGTGAAATCTCAACCAAATCCAACTCTTGTTCTTCAGCCATAGCCAAAGCCTCTTTTATCGGATAAACTCCAATCACTACATTTTCGCCCACCAATCTCACTTCCGGAGACCTAATGTATCCATTAATTCGGTGTGCGTCTTTTTTTTCGATTCTGGCTGGGCCGGAAAATCTTTTTCTACGAATAGCTATAACGTAATCATTTTGAGGTTAAACAATAAATTCTTTTATATCTTTTTGCAATTCTCTCTGAATCAATTCGATAAATTCTTCAACTTTCATATTTCCCAAACTTTCTCCGCCGTGTCTTCGGATGGATATCGTTCCGTTTTCTGCTTCTTGCTCACCGACGATTGCCATGAACGGGTATTTTTGCATTTCTGCTTCCCTGATTTTTTTGCCAATAGTCTCGTTTCTCGAATCTTTCAGGGCGCGAATTTCGTGATTTTCCAGCAGACTAAAAACATTTTCTGCATAATTTTCACATTTCTCACTCACATTCAAAATTATTACTTGGTGAGGTGTCAACCAAAGTGGGAAATTTCCACCGGTGTGCTCCAACAAAATCGCGACAAATCGTTCCATGCTGCCAAAGGGCGCACGATGTATCATGACCGGCCTATGCAATTCATTGTCAGCACCTTTGTAGGTCAACTCAAAGCGTTCCGGTAAGTTATAATCCACTTGTATGGTTCCTAATTGCCAATTTCTTCCCAAGGCATCTTTGACCATAAAATCGAGCTTAGGGCCGTAGAATGCAGCTTCTCCGTATTCTATTTTTGTTTGAAGATTTTTTTCTTTGGCCGCGTTGATGATGGCGCGCTCTGCCTTGTCCCAATTTTCGTCCGAACCGATGTATTTTTCTGGTTTTTCGGGATCGCGTAAAGATATTTGTGTGGTGAAATTTTCGAAACCCAACGAACCAAAAACGTACAAAACCAGATCGATTACTTTTTTAAATTCCTCATCGAGTTGATCAGGTGTACAGAAAATATGTGCGTCGTCTTGGGTAAATCCACGTACACGGGTCAAGCCATGCAATTCGCCGCTTTGTTCGTATCTATAAACCGTTCCAAACTCGGCATAACGTTTCGGTAAATCTTTGTAACTCCAAGGTTTGTTGTTGTATATCTCGCAGTGATGCGGGCAGTTCATCGGTTTGAGCATGAACAGCTCGCCTTCATTGGGTGTTTGGATGGGTTGAAAACTATCTGCTCCGTATTTTGCAAAATGTCCCGATGTCACATACAATTCTTTTTGTCCGATATGGGGTGTGATGACCATTTCGTAGCCTGCTTTTTTCTGTGCTTTTTTCAAAAAGTTTTCGAGCCTCTCTCGCAAAGCAGCACCTTTGGGCAACCACAAAGGCAAGCCTTGCCCTACTTTGGCTGAAAAGGTAAAAAGTTCGAGTTCTTTTCCCAAACGGCGGTGATCGCGCTTTTTGGCTTCTTCGAGCAACGCGAGGTAATCGGTCAGGTCTTTTTGTTTGGGGAATGAGATTCCGTAAATCCGAGTGAGTTGTTTATTTTTTTCATCCCCGCGCCAGTATGCTCCAGCGATGCTTAGGAGTTTGACCGCTTTGACAAAACCGGTATTGGGCAAATGTCCGCCACGACACAAATCGGTAAAAGTATCGTGATCGCAAAAAGTGATGGTTCCGTCTTCGAGGTTTTCTATGAGTTCAACTTTAAATTCGTTCCCTTGATTTTTATAGTAGGACAATGCTTCCGTTTTGGATGCACTTCGCATGGCAAATTCATATTTCCCACGAGCGATTTCGAGCATTTTATTTTCAATCGCGGGAAAATCTTTGTCAGAAATATTATTCCCGTTCGGATCGATATCGTAATAAAAACCGTTGTCGATAGCCGGCCCGATGGTCAGTTTGACACCCGGGTAAAGCGATTCTAAGGCTTGCGCCAAAATGTGTGCACTCGAATGCCAAAAGGCTTTTTTTCCTTCCGGATCATTCCATGTATAAAGTACAAGACTTCCGTCCTGGGTAAGTGGTGTGGCGATTTCAATGGTTTGCTTGTCAAAGGCTGCCGAAATGACATTTCGCGCCAATCCTTCGCTGATGGATTGCGCAACTTCAAAGGGTGTAATCCCTACTGCATAAGACCGTGACGAACCGTCCGGAAAGGTAATTGAAATCATACACATTTTTTTAATCGAACTGCAAAGATAAGCGGTAAAAGTCGCACAAACAAGCTGATTTTTTTGCAGTTTTACAAAAGAAAATATTTATTAAAGCATCGAAGTAAAAAGATTTTTTCAATTTTCATTTCTATCGCTGAATCAACATAAAATGAACTTTTGTACTTTTACAAAAATCCAACCCATGAAAAGGAATATACTTTTTTTATTGATGTTGACGGTCGGCATCTCATTTGGACAGACTGCAAACCACGCTGAAACAATGAAGATACAAGCAAATAAAGCACAAATAATCAATGACAGCGTACTTCGTCACGTCGTGATGTTTAAATTCAAAACCGGAACATCTCCAGCTAAAATCACAGAAATCGAAAATGCTTTTGCAGCTTTACAAACTAAAATTCCTCAAATTGCTTCCTACGAATGGGGGCTGAACAACAGCCCGGAAGGACTGAATAAAGGATTTACCCATTGCTTTTTTCTTACTTTTCGCAGCGAAGCAGATCGTGGCATATACCTGCCACATCCCGACCACAAAGCATTTGGCGCCTTGTTGGGTCCGATATTAGAAGACGTTTTGGTATTGGACTACTGGACTAAATTGTGACAATCAAATTTGATTTTTCATCAAAACAAAACTATTCAAAATTGTAAATGACCTTAAACGCGTTTAGAATCTTTTTTTTCGAAACTTTGAAGAGCTTTTATGAATTGGAAGAAATTCAAGGATTTTACAGCCTCTTGTTAAACGAAAAATTAGGCATCAGTCGTGTGGAGGCGGTGCTTCAATCGGAAAGAATTCTTGATGCATCGACTGAAATCGAATGTAGAGACTTTCTAAAAAGATTGAAAAATCAGGAGCCTATTCAGTACATTTTAAATCGTACGCATTTCTGCGATTTGCCTTTTGTTTTAAACGCCAATGTGTTGATACCGCGTCCGGAAACCGAGGAATTGGTCTATTGGATGGTGTCTCACTTAGAAATTAATCTTCAAAAAAAGCTCCAAATTTTAGACATTGGTACCGGCAGTGGATGCATTGCAGTTTCGTTGGCAAAATTGCTTCCAAAGGCTGAAGTCAGTGCGATGGATGTGTCGAGGGAAGCTCTACAAACCGCCCAAGAAAATGCAAAAATCAACCAAGTACACATTCATTTCATAGAAGCGGATGTATTAAAAATGAATAGCTTGGAAACTTCATTTGACATCATCGTGAGCAATCCGCCTTATGTATTGAATACAGAAAAATCAAAAATGCGCAACAATGTTTTGAATTTTGAACCACATCAAGCTTTGTTTGTACCCGATACAAACCCACTGATTTTTTATGAAAAAATAGCGGATTTGGCCATCAATTCTTTACATAAAAACGGGCTACTTTTCTTTGAGATTAACGAGGCTTACGGAAATGAAGTATGCAGTTTATTGGCTGAAAATGGTTTTGTGGATGTCGAACTGAAAAAGGATTTGTTTGGAAAATTGAGGATGATAAGAGCTAAGAGGTAGAAGCAAGCCATAAATCGCGCTAAATCAGCATGTAAAAAATCAAAAAGCCTTTTTTTTCTGTTTTTTTTTTTCAAAAAATGACATTGGTCACAAAAGTTTATTTTTCTTAAAATTAACTTCGTTGTGAAAAAATAGTTGAATGTCAAACGATACAACTTTTTAAAAATCAACTGTCATGAAAATACATCTACTTTTTTTAAGTGTTGTTTTTAGTTTTTTTTTAAATGCGCAAACAGCCTTAAACTTTGATGGTATAAATGATTATGTATTAGGTTCAAATGACACCTCATTAAACTTAATGCAAGGCACCATTGAAGCTTGGATTAAAACATCTAATGCTGGATCTGGCTTTAGAGGAATTTTAGTAAAACAATATCAGTATGGTATCGTTTTGAAAGACAACTCGCTGGTAGTAGCTGAATGGGGCCAAGGAGAAAAAAACTCGAATATTAATGTAGCAGACAATACATGGCATCATGTTGCATTTTCATTCAGCAATATGGCAGCAAACGGTTCAAAACTATACATCGATGGTTTACCTGTTTTGGCTTTTACATACCAAGTTTCCACAAATTCTAGCCAGCATATTATAGCTGGTGCTGGCAATGCCAGTTTACAATATTTTAATGGAGCTATTGACCAAGTACGTGTTTGGAATACTGCGAAAACTGATGCTGAAATTTTAGCGAATTATAACAAGTGCTTAAATGGAAATGAATCCGGTTTAGTAATGTATTGGAATTTTGATGAAGGAACAGGAACAACTGTATCAGATCTGTCCGGAAACAACAACAACGGTGTTTTAACCAACATGGATGCCGCAACTGACTGGGCGCAGGGCTACAATTGTTCGAATCTGATTGCGCACTACCCTTTTAGCGGCAATGCCAACGATGCGAGTGGCTATAACCGCCACGGCACTGTTTTTGGGGCAACTTTGACTCAGGACAAAGACGGAAATTTAGATAGTGCGTATTATTTTGATGGCACCAACCAATATATTGACTTGGGCGATTGGGAAAACGGGGGAGCCATGACGTTTGCATTTTGGGCTCGTTGGGATGCTTTTAACGGCTATTCCAGAATAGTAGATTTGAGTAATGGAACCCGAAACAACGATGTCAATATTTTTAATTGGAGTACATCTAACGAAATTTGTTTTTACGTACACAACACAGATATTGGAAATTACATCTACATCAAAACTGCTGCAATTACTGTCGGACAGTGGGATTTTTATGCGGTAACGGTAGATGATAACGGACACATGAAAATTTACAAGAATGGCATTCTAATTACTGAAAAAATAAACGGCAACCCTGTCAAGTTTTTGACAAGAACCTATCAATACATCGGCAAAAGCATTTACAGTTCGGACGGCTATTTTAAAGGAGCGATAGACGATCTTAGAATTTACCAAAAAGCATTGTCCGAACCCGAGATCATCAACTTATTTGGCAATACATTGAGCTTAGATGAAGTCGAGGAGCCAAAAACGAAAGATTTTTATGTGTTTCATAACCACATCATCTTTACGAATGCTGAAAAATTAAGTGATGTGAGAAACGTGTATGTTTACAGCATCACCGGACAAAAAGTGTATGAAATAAAATTAAGTCAAAATGACACAAACCTTTCGTTCCTGAAAAAAGGGGTTTACATACTTAAAATTGACTATAAAAATAACAGAGATACCGTTCAGAAATTCTTGATTAACTAAAAAACACAAATCAACGCAAAACCGCACCAAACTCTGTTTCAAAAGCCGTTTGAATTTTCTTCATGATTTTATCTATCTGTTTGTCTTCCAGAGTTTTATTTTCGTCTTGTAAAATAAAACTCAATGCATAACTCTTTTTGCCATCGGGTAGGTTTTTGCCTTCATATACATCAAACAAATCGACTTTTTTGAGTAACTTTCGCTCTTGCAAATACGCCACGTGATAGAGTTTCTCGAAGTCAACATTTTTATCGAGCAACAAAGCCAAATCTCTTCTCACCTCAGGAAATTTTGGAATGTCTTGGAATTGAATTTTTTGATCTATCAAAGAAAGTAATATTTCATCCCAATTTAAAAAGGCGTAAAACACTTCTTGTTTGATGCCAAAATCTTTGGTTACCTCTGACTTAACGACACCTATTGAAGCCAAGTTTACATTTTTGGAATTGACATAACTTATTCCTTCCGAAAAAGCATCAAAAGTGGCGGAAATAGTCTTCAAGTCTGATATTCCCAGAGAATTTAAAACGAAATTTACATGCCCTTTTAGGTGATAAAAATGTGTTGATTCTTTTGGTTTCGCCCAATTCTCTTCGCCGATATTACCGGTAATAAACAGCGAAAGCATTTTGCTTTCCTTAAAATCTGCGGCTTCTTTGCGATATATTTTTCCGAATTCGAACAATTTAAGATTATTCTTTTTTCGATTGAGGTTGTACGCAATCGATTCCAATCCGGTGTAGAGCAGTTGTGTACGCATGATGGAAAGCTCCGTACTCAGCGGATTGAGTATTTGAACCGCCATTGACTGATCGAATGATTTATCGAATTTTAGATATTCTGGTGAAGACAACGAATTGGTCATCATTTCATAAAAACCATTCGAAACCAATTGATTGGCAATTTTGTTTTGCACCTTGTAGTCTTCAAAATGACCAACATGGCTGATGGAAGCATTGAGTTTGTCTGAAAATTTAATGTTGTTGTAACCGTAAACGCGGAGAATTTCTTCAATCACATCGGCCTCTCGGATTACATCTACACGGTATGGGGGAATGCTGAGTCCCATCCCCGACTCGGTCACACTCAAAACCTTAATCTCTAAAGTAGATAAGATTTTCTTGATGGTGTCTTGTGGTAAATTTTCCCCGATGAGTTTATTTACCTTTTCAAAGGTCAAAAACACTTTGTGATCCTCCACTTTTTTTGGATAGACATCTACCAAATCAGATGATATTTTTGCTTCTGCCAACTCTTTGATTAAGTTTGCTACTCTTTTGAGTGCATAATCCGAGATGTTGATATCGATTCCTCTTTCAAAACGGAAAGACGCATCGGTATTGAGTCCGTGGCGTTTGGCAGATTTTCGAATACTGATGGGGTCAAAATAGGCGCTTTCTAAAAATACGGAAGAAGTTTGCTCCGTAATTCCCGAATCTTTCCCTCCGAAAACGCCTGCAATACACAAAGGTTTCTCGACATCACAAATCATTAAGTCATCAGCGTGTAACTTGCGCTTTACATCGTCTAGGGTGACAAAAGAGGTGTCTCCTGGCAAGGTTTTTACAATAATTTTATTGCCCTTTATTTTTGCTGCATCAAATGCATGCAGGGGTTGACCGAGTTCATGCATGACGTAATTGGTCGCATCAACCACGTTGTTTTTGGGTGTGATGCCGATGGCTTTAAGTCTATTTTTTAGCCAGTCTGGCGATTCTTTTACCTTGACTTCGGTCAGTGTGACACCACAATATCTAGGTGCTAATTCTTTTTTGTTTACCTCAACATCAATTTTTAATACGCGATTGTCCACACCAAAGCCACTGATAGAAGGCGTTATCAGTTCATGGATTTTCTCGTGTTGAGCCAATCCGGCTCTTAGATCACGTGCCACGCCCATGTGGCTCATGGCGTCTGCGCGGTTGGGTGTCAATCCAATCTCAAACACGCGGTCATCTTCTATACTAAATACTTTGGAAGCAAGTGTTCCGGGTGAAAGTTTGGCATCTAAAATCATGATACCGTCATGGCTGTTGCCCAATCCCAACTCGTCTTCGGCGCAAATCATTCCTTCACTGACTTCACCTCTTATTTTCCCTTTTTTAATTTCGAATGGATTGCCGTCTTTGTCATAAAGTGTGGTTCCTATGGTCGCAACGGGTACTTTTTGTCCTGCGGCAACATTGGGTGCTCCACAGACAATCTGGAGTGTGTTATCGCTGCCGATATCCACCGTAGTTATTTTTAATCTGTCTGCATTCGGATGTTGAACACAGGTTAGCACGTGACCAATCACAACACCTTTGAGTCCGCCGGGAACTGTTTGGTAATTTTGAATACCTTCAACTTCCAATCCGAGGTCTGTCAGAACTTCTGCAACTTTTTCAGCATCAAGGTTGATTTTGATAAACTGTTTCAACCAATTATAAGAAATCTTCATCGAGTTTATAGTTTAAACAATTCAACAGCTAAAAGTGTACTTAATTATTTGAATTGTGGCGCAAAGATAACAATGTATGACCGATGATAAAATCGCAGCCAGAAACTTTTTTGTTATCTTCGTCTTTTAAAAATCAAAAAACCATAAAATATGCGCCTATTTCATTTATTCCTCGTCTTGATTGTCATTGGATTTAATGCTTGTAAAGAACCCGTGAAATCTCTTCCGAAAGCAGATGTCAAAAAAGACAGCACAACCGTGACTCCCAAAAACAAGCGGCCTATTTCCATTGAAAACGGAAAGTTTTTTGAAAAAAATGGTATTAGATATTTGTATGGCGGTGAAGATGAAAATCAGCATTTCGATCTCACCGACTACACCTTGAAGGATGAGAATTTTCATTACGGCATTGGTCGAGAAACTTTTCCTGCTTTGCTTAAACCCAAATTCACCAATATCGCTGCCGTGGACACTTCCTATCAAGATTCAGATCGTTTTTTAATTTTAATAGGCAAAAATGTAGTGAAAGCTTATTCCGTAAGGGATTTGACACACTATGAGGTGGTCAACGATGTAATCGATGGGAAGCCTGTGATGGCGGCATATTGTGTTTTGGCTGATTTGGGTGCCATATACGACCGTGTGTTGTATGGCAAAGAATTCACTTTTGCTTTGACCGGCTACACTTACTACGATGATGAAGTTTGGAACGGACTTGACGGGTTCATGCTTTGGGACAGAGAAACCGAAAGCATGTGGTGGCCGTTGACCGGAAAAGCAGTTTCGGGTAAGATGAAAGGAGCTGACATGAAGCTTTATGATGAATCTACTTGGGAGCAAACGACTTGGAAAAAAATAAAAGAAACCTACCCGAACGCCCAAGTTTTGGTTTCGGGGCAAGATTTTGAACGTCCCAAAACATGGAAGCATTATGATAAAGTCGATTTAAACGCAAACTATGACAATTCGGTTGCGCCGAAATGGGGTGAAAAAAATTGAAAAATTAACGTGCTTTCTTTCGAATAAATTACCCGTTTCTAAACCAGCAATTTGAATAATTTGCGATAGAATTCATCTGGTTTGAAGGGTTTGCTAATCAAATCGTCCATGCCACAGGCAAAAATTTCTTGGCGGGTTTCACTCAAAGAAAGTGCAGTCAGTGCGATGATGGGTATTTGCGGATTGAAAATCCTGATGTATCTTGTGGCTTCGATTCCGCTGATTCCCGGCATACGGATATCCATCAATACACCATCGTATTTCTGATTTTTCACAAGTTCGACTGCTTTGGTTCCGTTGTCAACCACTTCACATTTCATCCCGATGTTTTCAACCATCTTCCGGGTAATCATTTGGTTGATTTTGTTGTCCTCAACAATCAATACTTTTTTGTTCTTTAACAGTTCTAAATCAAATTTTAAATCATCAGTAGTAACTTCTTCTTGAGCAACTTTCATCGTTAATTCAAAGAAAAATTTAGATCCCTTACCCACTTCACTCTCGACAGCGATATCAGAATCCATCAGTTTAAGTAAGCGTTTTACGATGGCCAACCCCAAGCCCGTACCGCCAAATTTTTTACTGATCTCTAATGATCCTTGTGAAAAATTATCAAAGATATCTTCTAATTTTTCTTTGGGAATACCGATGCCGGTATCTTCAACCTCAAAAATAAAATTGACAGCATTCGCTTTTAATGAATTTATTTTTACGCGTATCCAAACCTTCCCGTTTTCTGTAAATTTAATCGCGTTCCCGACCAAGTTGAAAATAACCTGATGTATTTTGACCTCATCGCCCAACAGAAAATTGGGTAAATTAGAATCTATTTCTAAAATCAACTTGTTGTTGTTTTTACTGACTAACTCATTCAACGATTGAGAAATTTGCTGAATGTTGTCTCTCAAGTTGAATCTTTCAAATTCCAAAGTTGCCCTTTCAGAATCCAATCTATTTATTTCCAATATGTCGTTAACCAATGCCAAAAGATACTCCCCTGAATACTTAAGTGATTCCAGGTTTTCTACTTGCTCTGGTTTTGGCTCTTCTTTCAGTAATAAATGGGTCAGCCCGGTAACTGCATACAAAGGTGTGCGCAATTCATGGCTTATGGTAGAGATAAATCGTTCCCTAACTTTGGCAGAGGTCTCAGCTTTGTTCTTGCTGATTTCGAGTTGCTGGTTTTTGATGCGCAAAAGTTCGTTGTTCCGCACCCGCATGGTGTTGTTTCGATATAGCGTACGTGTCAAAAAAATCAAAATAATTGCCAAGGAGGTACTCATAAAAGTGACTAAATAAAGTATCCGAAGTGTTTTTCCGTCTTTTTTTGACTCAGCCCTGAGTAGTTTTATCTCTTGATCTTTGTAATTTTCTGATTTGTCTTTGTGACCTATTGGAAAAAGAGCTATTTGATTTGAAAATAAAATTTCATCGTTTATTTCCTGATATTTTTTTAGATAAAAATTTGACTGTTCAAATTGCCTTTTTTTTTCAAAATACTGCGACAATCGTTTATATCCTAACGATTTAATCATCGGGTAGTCGTTGTGCTCTGCAAATTTTATAGATTCGTTAATGCCCTCGTAAGCTTCATCAAACAGATTTTGTTTCAAAAGAATTGAGGAAATTTTAGAGCGTGTATAGTATTTATAGAATTCGTTTCCTATTTCACTAAAAAGTTTATCAGCATCTCTGTAATATTTTTCAGCATTTTCAATTTCATTTTTTTGTTCGTAAACCATCCCAAGGTATAAGTAGGTTCTCGCTTTGAAATCTTCGTTTGGCTCTTCTTTCAATATATTCAAACCCGTAAATAGGTAGAGTGATGCTTTTTCTAAATTGTTTTGGGCTAAATAGTACATTCCCAAGACGTAATACGTTTCTATCAATCCTTGATTGTCTCCTGTCTCATTTTGTTTTTTGAGCGACTCTATCAACATTGCTTCCACTCCTTGGTAATAGTCTAACGCGAGATAGTATTTACTGAGGAGTGTCGCTGTTCTACACTCGTACTTTTTATTTTCTTGGGACATGGCAATTTCATACAAGTTTTGTGTAATTTGCATGGCATCGGTAAACTTGCTTTTCTGATATAACGTCCTTGCTTGTTTTATTTGTGATTCAAAATCATCATCAGACAAAGCATTTGTTTCCTGCGAAAGTAATTGCTGGAAAAACAAGAAAAAGATTAATAGCTGAAGTACTTTTGTTTTCATAAAAAACATTCATTTTGTTAAAATGAACGTAAATGTAATTATTTCTTATCAAGAAATTGAATTAAATCAATAATCCTTGCGGAATAACCTGTTTCGTTGTCATACCACCCGATGATTTTTACCATATCGCCGATAACCGAAGTCATCAACGCATCAAACACACAGGATGCTTGGTTGCCAATCACATCCACTGAAACAATCGGATCTTCAGTGTAGGTCAATATCCCTTTCAAATTTGTTTTTGAGGCCTCAAGAAATGCCTGATTGATTGTTTCGATGGTAACTTGGTTTTTGACATTGAAAGTAACATCCGTCAATGAACCATCGGGTACCGGAACTCTTATTCCACAACCTCCAATCGCATCTGCCAAATCAGGAAATATTTTGGTAAGTGCTTTGGCGGCTCCGGTTGTAGTCGGAACAATCGATTGGGAGGCAGCGCGTGCTCTGCGCAAATCACGGTGCGGTTGGTCGTGCAAACTTTGATCGGTTGTATAAGAATGGACCGTCGTGATGTAGGCTTGTTTTATCTGACAAAGTTCGTGAATTACTTTGAACATCGGAGCCGCGTTGTTGGTTGTGCAAGACGCGTTGGAAACAATCAATTCATCTCCGGTCAAAATGTGTTCGTTCACGCCCAAAACGATCGTTTTGATGCCTTCATTCTCCGGTGGAACTGATAAAATGACGCGTTTTGCACCGGCTTCAATGTGTTTGTAACACGACTGATAGGTTTTGAATTTACCGGTCGATTCAACGACAAAATCAATATTAAAAGGCTTCCAATCAAGGTGTTCGATATTTTTCTGATTGAGAATTGGAATGCTTTTGCCGTTGATTAAAATACTCTTTTCTTGAAATGATACATCTTCAGATAAAACTCCATGGATACTGTCATACTTGAGTAAATGACTGAGTGTATGCGCATCTGCCAAGTCATTGATGACAACCACTTCAATGTTTGGATGATGAATTAGTAACCTGAAAACCCTTCTTCCAATTCGGCCGAAACCGTTGATGGCTATTCGAATCATTTTTGCAGCAAGATGATAAATCGATTATTCAATGTGTTTTTGAGCTTTGTAAGACGACCGAACCAATGGACCACTTTCTACATGTCTGAATCCGATTCTCAACCCAAATTCCTCGTATTTTTTAAATTGTTCGGGCGTGATAAATTCCTTTACAGGTAAGTGTTTTTTACTCGGTTGCAAATATTGACCAATGGTGACAATGTCCACATTGGCACCGCGAAGTTCTTCCATCGTTTCCATCACTTCTTCCTCCAATTCACCCAAACCGAGCATGATGCCTGATTTTGTCCTACGTACACCTTGTGATTTCAAGTATCGAAGTACTTCCAGACTTCTGTCATATTTTGCTTGTATCCGAACTTCGCGGGTGAGTCTTCTGACGGTTTCCATGTTGTGCGAAACCACTTCGGGAGAGACCTCTACAATCCGATCAATGTTGCGCGTGACACCTTGAAAATCAGGTATCAGCGTTTCGAGTGTGGTCTGCGGGTTCATCCGACGGATGGCATTTATGGTTTCGGCCCAAATAATGGATCCCATGTCTTTCAAATCGTCCCGGTCAACCGAGGTGATGACGGCGTGTTTGATGTTCATGATTTTAATGGATCGTGCAACTTTTTCGGGTTCTTCCCAATCGACCGATTCGGGTCTGCCTGTTTTCACGCCACAAAAACCACAAGAACGGGTACAGGTATTTCCCAAGATCATAAAAGTGGCTGTGCCTTCACCCCAACATTCGCCCATGTTTGGGCAGCTGCCCGAAGTACAGATGGTGTTGAGTTTATAGTTTTCAACCAATCCGCGGAGTTCGGTGTATTTTTTTCCGGTTGGAAGTTTTACACGCAACCATTTGGGTTTGGGTTGAGGTGGTAAGACGTTTTCTATCGTTGTGTTCATTTTTCAAATTTTGGAATACAAAGATATTTAGAAATGATTAAACATCCTGTTTTTTGGATAGTTTTATAAATCTTGGGTTGGTAAAGCAATCGAGAAGTCGGAATATAAAGTCTTTAGGTAATAGACAAACAAGAATAAAGAATAAAGAATAAAGAATAAAGAAT
>PHDQ01000297.1 GCA_002841025.1 Bacteroidetes bacterium HGW-Bacteroidetes-13
ATCTTTTTTTAATACGTCTTGCGCATAATGGGTTGCTATTTTGAACACACTGTCTGAATGAATCCACTTTTCCGAATTTGCAGTTAATCCGCTTTGCGTTTTAGGCAGTAATTGCAGTTGTTTTTTCCAACCCAAAAGCAAGCCAGTCGTACCGATGATGAACAAGAATGCAAAAGTCGGGAGGGCAATCCATTTGTGGATATTCCGATAGATTCGTGTCGTCTTAGATAAGGTTTTTATTGTTTTTTTCAAGATGTAAAATTGCAATTTTTTTAACTATACTTTAATTACCGCAAAACACAAATCAAGCGGATTCAATCGAGACAAAAGCAAAGGAATCATTTCACCGCCCATTTCGATGTGGAAATCAGATATATTCGCTGTTCGCTCTTGTAAACCGCCTTTTGGGAAAAGTTCGTCTTTCAGTTTTTCCAACCGATTGACTTCGTCGTCCATTTTTCTTTTTTGGGCTTTTAAGAGTCGGTTTTCCAGGTTTTCCAAACCGTTGATTTGTTTGACTTCTTGTGCTTTTACGGCTCCGAGAAAAGACGCGTCGGTTTGCGAAGCTAATTTGTACAAGGATTCAAACTGACTTTTGAGGTGTTTTTTTTGGGATGAAAAATCAATCGGAATGTCCGAAATAGCCTTGATTTTTTTGTTGATTAATTCATGTGACGGTAGAAATATATCTTCATAAGAAATTTCGATATTTTGCAGCTTTTTCGCTTGTTTAGCCGAAATGAGTAAGGCCGAATTGCGAAGCATGACGATGGGAAAAGTAACACCAAATTGCGCAAAAGTACTTTTCAACTGCAACCAATAAGCAATCTCGCCACCACCGCCGATGTAACTCAAATTCGGCAGCAAAACTTCCTGATAAACAGGACGCATGAGCGCATTCGGGCTGAATTGATCCGGATGTGCGAGAAGTTCAGCCAATATTTGCGATTCATCAAACTTCAAATCGGTTCCGTCCACATAATAATAAGCTTTGGACCTATCTTTTTCAATCCGCCCACGGTGACCGTCTTGAAGATAGAAAAGGTTAATTTTTCTGGGGTTGACCTGTATGTGATATCCCAAAACTTCGAGCTTCTCGTTGGTTTCGGATACCTTTTCAAAAGCGGTGTGATCGAGCAATTCTTTTTCCATCACCGAGACAAACGTCTTTTTCAAGGCGGCATCATCTGCATCTAAGATGACCAATTCGGTTTCTTTAAAGAGTTCGTTGACAAAAAAACGCGTGGCAGCCGCCAAATTATCGTGCTTGAGATACGTGTTTTGAAAAAGTGCTGCTAAATATTGCGCGTTTTTACTTTTCCCAAAAATTGCTTCAACCAATTCCGAAACTGCTTGTAAACCGTCGGTTGATAATCTGCCCACCGCGCCGCCGGAGGTCCTGTTCCACGATATTTTTTGATTTTGAAAATTAAAATAATTGATTTCTTCAAAATCGTGGTCTTCGGTTGCCATCCAAAAAATCGGAACCACGTGATAATTTGGATATTTTTCGTTCAAAGCGCGCGCTAAATTGATGGTAGATACAATTTTATACACAAAATAAAGCGGTCCGCCAAACAGGTTGAGTTGGTGGCCGGTGGTGACGGTGAAGGTTTTGTCGGAGGCCAACGAATCGATGTTGGAAGCAGTTGTCTCACTTATTTCAAGTGATTGGTATTGTTTTTTGAGCGCGGAAACCAACCTTAATCGTTGACTGTTTTGATAGGTTTTCTCTTTGGTTTGAAATTGATTTTTGAAATTATCAACCGAAGGAAAATTCCCATAAAACTCTTTCAACTCAGGATTCTGAGATAAGTAATCAAGGATTAGCGGAGAGAAAAAACCGGTATGTTTGTAGGGAATACAGTCAGTAGGCATGAAACGGATTTGTTTGGCAAACAAATATAAGCTATTCGCAAAGAGAGTGTCGGGAGATTTAACAATTCTTTAGAATTAATCAGGCTAATTTATTGTAACCATTCAGTTATTCAAATGAATTTCGTTTTAACCGTCACTTCGCGTGGTTTTTAACAGTAATGCGACCGCCGTACTATTAAAAATTGCCTGTCTGCCACAGGCAGGTATCGAGAAGCTTGAAATTGTAGCGTTCTCGATACGTTTTATTAAAAAAGCGGTCGCATTTTTCA
>PHDQ01000037.1 GCA_002841025.1 Bacteroidetes bacterium HGW-Bacteroidetes-13
CGTAAACCGGTTTCCAAAATCCCCAGGGTCGGGTTTTTTCATAAAAATGCAACAATACTTTTTCGGGTGTCGGTGGAGCGGAGTAGGAGCCGACGATGCAACCTACCAGCGATATCAATAATATGACAGGGAAGTAATACAGATCAAGCGTGTCCGTAAACAACGGAAAAATAAGCGCGGGAACAATGCCGCTGAGCATCCCCCAGAAATAGCCCTCACCGTTGAATCGCCACCAATGCCATTTCAACAAATTGGAAATCACATAGCTGCCGTAGAGCGCGGAAACTATCCACTGCAAAATGCTGTTGACATCTTTGACAAAGAAACTCAGGCAAATACTGATGAGTACAACGACCATTCCGCTGCCGTAATTCATGCGTCGGACTTGCTTGTCGGAGGCATCTTTTTGATAATATTTCAAATAGATATCATTGACCAGATAGGCTTGCGCGGCATTCAAAGTTCCGGCAAAAGTGGACATAAAGGCAGCCAACAATCCGGCGAGTAAAAGACCCAACAAACCAACCGGTACAAATTGTTGTATGGCTGAAGGCAATATTTTTTCGAAGTCGATTGCGCCTGTTGCCGTTTCCAAATGCAATTGATTGTAAAAGAGCAAAGCCAAAACTGAAAATCCGCCAATCATCAAGTAGCGGGTTGGCATCAAAGCAATGTTTGTAAACATACTCATCAAAGTCGCTTCTCGGGGTGATTTGGTAGAGAGTATTTTTTGCATATCGTAGTTGGGTGCGGGCCCCGCCAAGCTTGCCAAGAGTCCTTTAAAAACCATCAACATAAAAAAGATTCCAAAGAGGGAATAGCCATCTGAAGCAATTTTGCTGTTGATTTCCGGTATGACGGCAGACCAATCCAAATCCAAATGCCATCCGAAAAACGGATTCGACCAGCCTTCCGGAACGATGAGTGTGTTTTCTCCGATGGCATTCCAGCCGATGATAGCGATGGCAATCGACGAAACAGTCATGATGCCGTATTGCAAAACATCCGTCCAAACGATGCCTGACATTCCACCAATTACACTGTAAAAAATGGCAAAAAGGGTAAAAATAATTCCGTAGAAATGAGCTACATATTGCGGCGCAACGTCAAAAGGAACATAGGCAGAAACGATTTCCCATGGTATAAATATTTCAACAAATTTTCCCAAACCGATAAATCCGTAAGCCAAGAATCCAAGACTGCTGAGAATGGCAAAAATCACGATGATGGCATGTGACATTCTACCGCCTTTACCGTCATCAAAGCGAAAAAGTATCCATTCGGCTCCGGTGGTAACCTCTGATTTTCGCAGCCAATAGGAAAGGTAAATCATCAAAAAAATCTGATTAAAAACCGGCCAAAGCCAAGGAATCCAAATGCTTTTCATGCCGTAAACAACCATGAGTGTCACCAACCACATGGTGCCGGAAATATCAAACATTCCGGAGGCATTTGAGAGTCCCAACATATACCAAGGAAGTGTTTTTCCACCCATCAAATAATCATCCTTACTCTTTCGGGCTTTTTTGCGCAGCAACAAGCCGATGACTACCGTTGCAGCCAAATAGACAAGTATGATGAATAGGTCTATCGAATGAATCATTGTTCTTGTTGATTTGACAGGTTTTTTTGACTTGAAGGACTCGATTTGATGAGATTGATTTCATTCAAAAACAAAGTGTCTTTAAAGGATTTAAACAGGATGAAATCCTGTTCGCTGATGATGCCCAGAAATGGTGCGAAATAATGATTCGGACGGGCGTTGCGCCAAAGCAGGAGCCAAGTGATGCCACTGTCTTTGACGCTTGGGTACAAGACCCTTGTCCACCAATCCGCGGTTGGTTTTTTGGTATTTCCGGTTTCAGTAAGTGCAAAAATTTTATTTTTTTCCTCAGCTAATTTTTTAATAATTTTTAAATTTTCCGTCACGTCCTTGACAAAAGCCTCGTCTCCATTGTGGTTGTAAATGTCAACCCCCAATATATCGACGTATCGATCGCCGGGATAGAAGCGATTGAATTCATTTTCACTGTTGATGGTATTGGGCGAATAGGCATAAATCAAATGATGGATGTTGTGTTTGTTGATAAGCAACGAAAGTGTCTCCACCCAAAGTGCTTTGTATTCATCTGAAGTGGAGCTGCCTGCGCCCCACCAAAACCAAGAGCCGTTCATCTCATGAAAAGGTCGGAAAATCACGGGAATTTTTCGTCCGTTGAAATCTTCCAGACTGTTTAAAAAATCAGCCAATCTGCTGACCCACAATTCGTATTTTTCCCGTTTCGAACCGCCTTTCAGTATGTCTTGAACGGACCTGGAAGTATCCCAAGAACTCCCGTCGGTCGTTGGATTATTCAAGTGCCAGCTCAAGGTGATAATTCCGCCTTTGGCTGAAGCTTTGCGGATGAGATCACGCATCAAATCAAAAGAAACGGTATCTAAATTGTGGTCGCTTCCCAATTCAATGTGACCGAGGTCAAAACCATAAACGGCAGGATAATCGCCGGCTACATCTTTGATATCGCTCCAATAAGCATTTAGACTATCTTTATATCGCCAATTGACACCATAAGCAGTCGCATCTTGGTGTCCGATGGCAAAACCGTTTTTTGAAATTTGTTTGAGCTGTTCGAGCAAGGCAACAGTCTCCGGACTGGCTTTTTTATCGATGAGTTTTCCGTCCTTTGGTGCGGAAAGGTCGGTGGTTATTCGCAATGTATGGCAAGCATTCATACTCAATAAGATTACAAACAAGCAACAAATTTTAACACTTAGCCGGGTATGTCCTCGTAGTTTATGCATTAATAATGTTGAGTTGATAAAAGTTGAAGTACTATTTTGAATTATTATTAATGTGAAATTGCTATTTTTGTAGTAGGCTAAATTAGCGAGGTCGTTAAGCTTTTGTTAATATTATATTATCAATTACCAATCTTATTTTTTCAATAAATCAACAAAATGTTAAAAAAAGAGAATCTGCTGCATGAGGTGTTGACGATTGGTCCGGATGATACATTTTTGGTTTTTGAACGAATCAAAGATAATTTTGATTATCCGGTTCACTACCATCCCGAATATGAAATAAACTTTATTTACAACGGGAAAGGAGTCAGGAGAGTTGTAGGGACGAATATGGAAGAAATAGGTCTTTACGAAATGGTTTTGGTGGGTCCGAACCTTCCGCATTGTTGGGAAATGTACAATTGCAAGAGTAAAAAAATACACGAAATCACCATTCAGTTTCACAACAATCTATTTGAGGAGAGTTTTTTGAACAGGCGCGTGGCAAAACCAATCAAAGATCTTTTGGAGCGATCAAAACAGGGTATCTTATTTTCTCACGATACGGCGAAAAATATGTTCGAAAGGCTTTCCAATCTTTCAAAGGATGACACTTTTGAATCGAACATCAATTTTCTGTCCATCATCTATCAGCTGTCGATTTCAGAAAATCAACGCTTGCTCAATTCGACAGAAGCTGAAAATAAAAATTCAGACAACAACTCTCGATTCGATATTTTATATCAATATTTACTCAAGCATTTTCACGAAAAAATACTTTTGGCAGATGCCGCCGAGGTAATCAAAATGTCACCCATCTCTTTCAACCGATACATCAAGAAACACACCAACAAAACCTTTGTTGATTTTTTGAACGACATTCGCATCGGTTTTGCCTGTCTGTGGTTGTTGGAAAAAGAATTGAGTGTTTCTGAGATTGCATACAAATGTGGTTTTAATAACATAGCTAACTTTAATCGGGTTTTCAGAAAGGTTAAAAACACGACACCTTCTGCCTATCGAGATGATTTTTCTGGAATCAAAAAAGTGTTGTAAATTAGGTCGGATGCGGGAAGTCGCCTGCCTGCCGTCAGGCAGGGAAGTCGCCGGATCGCAATCAGACAGGGAAGTTGGAAGAAAATTGTAAACCTGTGGTTAAGCGACTTACCCTAAGTCTATCGAAGGGAGTCCAAGCCACTAATTTTGAAAGCGATAGGAAAGCCTATCATGATGCTGTCAGGTCGAGTAGCGAAGCGTATCGAGACCTAATTTGAAGCAATAGACAACCTGCCTGCCGGCAGGCAGGCAACATGCAGTTGACAACCCTATTCGGGCATTTTTAAAACTGAATGCTTTAGCGTGAATCGTATAACCATGATAAATTTATTTTTCTTAGTTTTGTAAACTGTTTATCCCATTTTTTAGTATGTTTGGTTCACAAAACAAAAAAGACGGCTTAATTCTTTCGCTTTACAAGGCTAAGCAAACCGTGTTTAGATTGCGGGATGTGGCATTAATTGTCGGAGAAACAAATTTGTTGTCGTTAAGCAAAAAACTAAACTATCAGGTTCGAAACGGGAATTTGCTCAACATTCGAAGAGGCATTTATGTAAAACCAAACTATTCGCCGGAAGAATTGATTTGTTTGCTTTATACGCCATCCTATATTTCATTGGATTATGTATTACAAAAAGCAGGCGTTATTTTTCAATATGATTCTCAATTGACAGCAGTGAGTTACCTGAGTCGTGAAATCGAAATAGATCAGCAATCGTATCGATATCGAAAACTCAAGGGAAGTATTTTGGTCAATCCTGCGGGTGTAGTCCGGCAAGATAACAACATCAACATTGCCTTGCCTGAACGCGCTTTTTTGGATATGCTTTATCTCGAAAAATCCTACCATTTTGACAATATAGCCGTGCTAAAAAAAGAAAAGATTTTCGAACTTTTACCACTCTACGAATCAAAAACCCTGACTCAACATGTTAAACATCTTTTGAAACGCGATGGACATCAATAAGCATAGATTTTATCTGGTACAACTTCTGAAAGACATTTATTCAGATCTCGATCTGGCATCCTGCTTGGGATTTAAGGGAGGGACTGCCTTGATGTTTTTTTATGATCTCCCCCGATTTTCCGTTGATTTGGATTTTAATCTTATTAATGTTGATAAGCAAACGTTGGTTTATGAAAAACTAAGAAGAATACTTTTAAAATATGGAAGCATACATGATGAGGCTCAAAAGTATTACGGATTAATTCTCGTGTTGGATTACGGCCATACAGAACGAAAACTAAAAATTGAGATTTCCAATAGAATATTTGAAGATCGATATGAAGTAAAAAACCTGTTGGGCATACCCGTAAAGGTGATGGTCGCTGCGGATATGTTTGCCCATAAACTTTGTGCCTTGTTGGATAGAGATGCCGTCGCCAACCGTGACGTGTTCGATTGTTGGTTTTTTATGAATCACCACTTTCCGGTAAACAAAAGCATTATCGAAAACCGAATGAAGATGTCGTATGCAGATTATTTAAAGCGATGTATCGATGAACTTGAGAAAAGGAAAGAAAAAAATATGTTGCAAGGCTTGGGAGAGTTGATGAATCAAGACATGAAACAATTTGTCCGAACGAAACTGTATGCGGAAACCGTTAGCCATTTGAAGTTCTATAAAGATTACCCGATACTTGGATGAAGTCAGAAGTCAGGAAGTCAGAAGTAACCTGTCGGCAGGGAAGTTTGAAGAAAATGAGAAGCCAAAGGTTGAGCGACTTACCCTAAGTCTATCGAAGGGAGTCCAAGCCGCTAATTTTGAAAGCGATAGGAAAGCCTATCAAGATGCTGTCAGGTCGAGTAGCGAAGCGTATCGAGACCTTTTTGAAGTAATAAGCGAACCTTTACCCAAAGAAATAATGAAAGTAACAACTAACCAGCAACTTTAAACTTTTGAAATCGCCATTAAAAACAAGTTTGCGCAAGCAAACACCCATAAATAAAATGCGATAACATATATTCCGCTTAAAAATAAATTTTACATAGATGAAATTCAAAATCAATTTCTTTAAACATTTAGGACCGGGTTCGCTCGTTGCGGCGGCTTTTATCGGACCGGGGACGGTGACTGTTTGTTCGGTGGCGGGCGTTGGTTTTGGATTCGGATTGCTTTGGGCTTTGATCTTGTCAATCGTCGCGACCATTGTATTGCAAGAAATGGCAGCCCGTCTCGGATTGATTACCCAAAACGGATTGGCAGAAAACATCAAAATGCAGTTTCAGCATCCGCTGCTTCGATTTTTGGCACTTTTTCTTTTGTTTTCAGCCATCGTTATTGGAAATGCCGCTTATGAAGCCGGCAATATTCGCGGCGCAGTGTTGGGTTTGCAAAGTGCATTTGATTTGTCACCAAATGCTTTTTATCCGATTGGGCTTGGCTTGTTGGTGATGTTGCTTCTTTTTTTGGGTAGTTATCAATTTTTAGAGAAACTCATGGTGACGCTCGTCATTTTGATGAGCTTGTCATTTGTATTGACGGCGATACTCACACGTCCTTCATTGGCGGACGTTTTCAAAGGAATTTTTATCCCATCGTTTCCGGACGGCAGTATGCTGACGATTATTGCATTGGTCGGGACTACCACCGTTCCGTATAATCTATTTCTACACGCAGCCTTGGTCAAAGAGAAATGGAAAAAGGGAACAGACCTAAAAGCAGTCAGAAGAGACAGTCTTCGTTCTATAGTATTGGGCGGATTGGTCTCGATTTCGATTGTGATTGCTGCTGCAGCGAGTCAGTTGCAGGAAGTAACCAAAGTTACCGATTTGGCGGAAGGACTTACGCCTTTATACGGATCGCTGGCTCGCTATTTCCTCGGATTCGGGCTTTTCGCGGCGGGCATAACTTCTTCGATGACAGCTCCTTTGGCGGCGGCTTTTGTCGCACGTGGCTGTTTTGGTTGGGAAACAGACATGAAAAATTATCGATTCAGATTGGTTTGGATGATTATCGTCTTGATTGGAATGTTGTTTGCTTCTTTGCAACTCAACCCGATTGAACTCATCACTTTTGCCCAAGTAACCAATGGTTTGTTGTTGCCGGTGGTGGCGGTTTTTCTGTGGTGGGTGGTCAACAAAACGGATTTGATGGGGATATATAAAAACACTTTACTTCAGAATATCTTGACTTTTTTGATTATCTTAGTGGCACTTTTGCTCGGTTTACGCAGCATTTTTAAAGTGTTCTGATGCATCCGAAAATCATCGATATCAATGCCGATTTGGGAGAAGGATATGGCTGTGAATCTGAAATCATGCCGTTTCTTTCCGCCTGCAACATTGCTTGTGGTGGTCACGCAGGTGATGAAAACAGTATGCGTGAAGCTGTGTTTTTGGCAAACCAGCATCAAGTAAAAATCGGAGCACATCCTTCCTATCCGGACAAACCCAATTTTGGCAGAAAATCGATGGATCTTTCTGAAAAGGATTTTATCGACAGCATCCGAAATCAGATTGACTGTTTGCTCAAAATTGCACTTCAATCGGACTCGACGATTCATCACATCAAGCCACACGGCGCACTTTACAATGATCTCGCAAAACACACACCGATTGCAATTCGATTTCTCGTAGCAATTCAACCCTTTAAAAACCAATGTGTTTTGTTTGTTCCCGATCGGTCTGAAATTGAAAAAATGGCTTTATCTCTAGGTTTTTCAATTTGTTATGAAGCCTTTGCAGACCGAAATTACAACGATGATTACACATTGGTAGCCCGTCAAAATCCCGATGCGGTTTTACGGGATTCCATTCAAATATCCATACATTTGATGCGGATGTTTGAACACGAAAAGGTAAAAACCATCAGCCAAAAGGAACTTCCAATTCGGGCGGAAACCTTTTGTTTTCATTCCGATTCTTCAGAATCTATTCGGATTATTAAAGAAGTCAACCAAATTCTCAATGAACACGGATATGCAATCGGAAAACTTTGAAATCACGTTTTGTCCTTATGGCAAGCTGGCTGTTTTGATCAATTGGCCAAAAGAAATCTCCGTCCATACGCTGAACGATGTCATGGATTACAAGGAAGCAATTCAAAATCATTTTAAATCTTATTGCGAATTGGTGCCTTCCTATCATTCTCTTTTGGCGATTTTTCCGGAACCGATTGATTTTGAAAAATACGCGCTGACACTGCAAAATCTCTATCAAAAACGCAGACACACAAAATCCGAACGAATGCTTTGGCATATACCGGTTTGCTATGATGCCGACTTTGGAATTGATTTGGAAGAAGTTGCAGCGGTCAACAAAATTTCCGTAAAAAAAATCATCAAATTGCACACCGAAGCGATTTACACGGTTTATGCCATCGGGTTTTTACCCGGATTTATGTATTTGGGTGGATTGCCTGACGAATTGCATTTCCCCAGAAAAACTGAACCTCGTCAGAAAGTAAGTCGCGGAGCGGTCGGAATTGCCGGTGCACAAACGGGTGTTTATCCTCAAGAATCACCGGGTGGTTGGAATTTGATTGGAAATTCGCCCATCCGATTTTTCGATTCGACTTCAGAAAACCCTTGCTTTGTATCGGTAGGTGACCGGGTTCGGTTTTTTGAAATTTCAAAATCAATGCACGAACTGGTTTCCATACAAGTTTCTTCCGGCGTTTTTGAATTGGCAAAGGAGGTGTGGCATGGTTGAAGTCATTAAATCCGGTTTTTTTACCACGATTCAAGATTTGGGTCGATTTGGATTTCGAGACAAAGGCGTTCCCGTCTCCGGTGCGATGGATTCGTTTTCCGCACTTTGGGCAAACGAATTGCTGGGAAACAACCCAAATGATGCGGTTTTGGAAATCACCATGTCCGGTCCGGAACTTTTGTTTCCTGAACACACCGAAATTGTCTTATCCGGTGCGCCGATTGATATTTTTTCTACTAATAATTCTTTGCCGATGCATCGCGTTGTCGAAATCAATTCGGGTCAAAAACTCAGTTTCGGGCATGTGCAAAAAGGATTTCGTACCTACTTAGCCGTCAAAGGCGGTTGGCAAACGGAAGTAGTGCTTGGCAGTCGATCTTTATTTCAACCGATTACGCCAAAATCACAGTTAACAAAAGGCAGTGTGTTGAATTATTTTTCCTTTGATAAAACCTTGGATTTCCATGCCAATTTGAAAATGAAAAACGATTTTCTATTTGATAAAACAATCGAAGTGTTTCCCGGTCCCGAGTTTGATTTGTTGACAGAAGAAGACCGAAGCCGATTGGTCGAATTTACCTTTCACATCGATTCGCTCAACAACCGGATGGCGTATCAATTGCAAGAAAAATTATCTAAAAACGCCCACAGCATCACGACATCAGCAACGCTGCCCGGAACCATACAACTCACACCTTCCGGCAAACTTATCGTGCTGATGCGCGATGCGCAAACTACGGGTGGCTATCCGCGTATTTTGCAATTGTCGGAACGTGCAATCTGCGTGTTGGCGCAGAAAAAAACCAATGATGCCATTCGGTTTGTGCTGGTTTGAAAGAGGTTATTAACGGTCAAGCCCGAGTGCTTGTCTTTTCTTTTTGGAAATCCCGGCGACCACTAAATTGTAGGAATCATCAATCAGCGTTTGGATAAATTCATTCGAGAGATTGCCTTCGATGTTCACGGTATTCCAATGAATTTTACTCATGTGATAACCCGGGTTGATTTCCGGATGCATTTCTCGAAGTTCAATGGCTCGTGTCGGGTCACATTTCAAATTAACGGTGGTTGGTTTGCTTTCCAACCCGGCCAAGGCAAACATTTTTTCGGAAACCTTAAAAACCAAAGTGACTTCGTCAAACGGAAAATTCTCAGTGACGAGCTTTTTTGACAGGCAATAGTTTCTAAAAGTTTCGATGTTCATGGTGTTTAATTTTTGGATGTTTTCAATTTAAATTGATACAACTGTCTGCCCAATTCTGCCAAAAAAGGAAACCCGACTGTTTTATATTCATAATTATCATCGTTGAAAATTTGGTTTTTATTGACGTGAATGGTTGCCGAAAGCAAGAATTCGATTTTGTTTTTTGAATCGATCACGTAGGCAACATCCGTCAAATAGCCGTAAGCATCGCCGACTTTGTTGTAGATTTTTATAAAATTTGGGATGGTTTTTTTGGAATCGCCAAAAATAAAAAATTTGACATAACTGTCATAGAATTCGCGGGTATCGTATTTTGTATAACGAGATTCACGCGGAAGTAATGCCATGGTTTCAATCAGAAATTCACGATCTGCCGGATTGAGATTAAATTGCTGATTTATAGGATAATTGTTCGGGAAAAAAAGGCGTTTCAGTGTCTGATGTGCGGTGGAGAGCGGATAATAATTTTTCAGGCTGAAATCGAAAGGACTTTTGACGAGTGAATCACTTTTGTAATAGCCAATCCCTTTTTTGAGGTTTCTTAAATGAAGTGTTTCTATTGGTTTATCGACAGTCGAAGGTTGAAGGTATTTCACTTTATCCTTGAAGCCAAAACGGATCGATTTTAGTGTGTCATTGGCGGAATCGGGTGTGGAAAGTCGGTGAGAAATCTGAAATAAATTCAATCCCTTTTCTTTCATTTTTTTATTCATCACATCTCGGCCCAAAAATTCATACAAATGATTGTAAGCATTGTTGTCGCTTATGGCAAAAATTTCGGCAATGTTGGAAGCAATTGAACTTGGGAAGGTGTCTCCTGCTATTTCAAACGGTGTTTCCTTATTGATTTGTATGCCTTTGTCGTTGAGCTCTTTTAACTTTTCTAAAGCGAGTATTGCAGCCGGAAATTTAACGGTGCTTGCCGGGTAGAAATAGTTGTCGTCATCGAGCTGAAAGTTGTAGTCTATGAAAAAGACGCTATCGCCGTTTCTAACAATATCTGTAAAAATGATTTGAACTTCATGGGCAGGGTTGTGGGCAATTTCATTCAACATTTTACTTTTTTCAAACGCAATTGCAATGGGGTCTTTGGATATTTTTTTTGAACAAGAAAGAAGGCTTATAATAAAAAATAATAAAAAGTATTTCATTGTATTCGCATGTTTTTGCGTTATTATTTTATAAAAGTAAAATAATTTTACGTATTCTTCGTCTAAAGGGAGGTTGCAATGTTAAAAAAAATATTTAAAGCCTAATTTTCTCTAATTTTACCCTTGTCAGCTTAATAAAATCAACTTTTAAAACCATTTAAAACCATGAAAAAAGTCCCCGTCACCTTGCTATTAATGTTCTTTGGCATTGTAATATATGCTCAAAATCAGCAAACCGCAGCCATGAACAATTTCAAAATGGACGAAATTATCCGCCGTGTTGCAGATACCGTGGAAGGGATTCCGGGGAGGTGGCAGTTTATGATTAAAGACAGAATCATGATTGCAATCACGGATGCCAATGCCAACCGAATGCGAATCATTTCGCCGATAGCCGAAGTCTCGCAATTAGATGAAGAATACAAAACCAAGGCGTTGACGGCTAATTTCCATACGGTTTTGGATGCCAAGTATGCCATTTCGGACGGATATATTTATTCGATTTTTGTGCATCCACTCAAGGAATTGACCGAAGCACAATTGGAAGACGCCATCAAGCAAGTATATTTTGCCAATGTGACTTTTGGCTCCATTTACACCAGCACCGATTTGTATTTTCCGGGGACGGCTGGTCAAAAAGCGGAGGAACAACATCAAAAAAAATTAGAAGAAGAAAAAGAATTACCGCTGAAAAAGAAAACTAAATTTTAGCAATGAGTTGGATTGAAAGCATTCCTTATGAAAAAGCGGTCGGCAAGCTCAAACTTATTTACGATCGTTTATCCGGCGGCGACAAACCCATCGATCACGTTTTGACCGTACACGGACTTCGTCCACACACTTTGGAAGGGCATCTATCGTTGTATAGAAGCGTGCTGCATCATTCTTCCAACACCCTATTTCCTTGGTTTTTAGAAGCCATCGGAACTTATGTCAGCATCTTGAACGGTTGTGAATATTGCAAAGTACATCATCTAAGAGGCGTAAAAAATAATTTGAAAGACGATTTGAAATTCAGAGAAATTCAATTGGCGTTTCAGAACAATACTTTGGAAGTTGTTTTTGACAATCGAGAAGTTGTGGCGTTTGAATATGCGCGAAAACTGACTGAAAAACCTGCATCTATTCAACCTACTGACATCACCATTCTTCGTAAATCGGGGTGGGATGACGGTCAAATTTTGGAAATCAATCAGGTTGTAGCTTATTTTAATTATGCCAACCGAACTGTTTTGGGATTGGGTGTTTGTCTGGAATAAATTTGATTAGAAATTCTCCGGAATTTTGCCGGTTGCCTTTTCAAAAAATCGATGCAACTGTACAAAGTCGGCGGTTTCATCGTTTGTAGGATAGAAAGGTTCCGAAATGCAGTGTTCTTTTCTGCCGTAATCAAACGAAACCATGACGATGGGAACTTTGGCCATCTTGGCGATGTGATAAAATCCTGTTTTCCAGCGTTCTACTTTTTTTCGGGTTCCTTCCGGTGCAATGGCTAATTTGAAGGTTGGAAATTGATGGAACAACGCGACCGAATTGGAAACCGTGTTTTGACCCTCCGTGCGGTCAATTGGAAAGCCACCCAAGGCACGAAAAAGCCACCCAAAAGGAAAAATAAACAACTCTTTTTTTGCCACAAAATTCACTTTGACAGCCAACATTTTTCGGATGAGAATGCCCATGTAAAAGTCGTGCCAACTGGTGTGGGGGGCAACAATCACAACGTATTGTCGAAGCTCCGGAAACTGCCCGACAACTTTCCAACCCAATAGTTTTTGGTAGATAAACGCACAAATCCATTTCATTTTTTAATCAAGTTTGAGTACAAATGTCAGCTAATTAATTGTAACTATTCAATCTAATGAAAAATCGATACAAATTTCGACTGTTCGCGTGTTTTATTGAAAAATGCGACCGCTTTTTTAAATAAAACGTATCGAAAACGCTACCATTACAAGCTTCTCGATACCTGCCTGTGGCAGACAGGCAATTTTTAATAGTAAATCTGTCACATTACTATTAAAAACCACGTGAAGTGACGGTTAAAAACGAAATTGATTTGAATAGCTGAATAGTTACAATTAATTTAAAATTTCGCTGCAATTGTGCTTGTCCAAAAAGATTCAATCGAGAATACCTACAATTCAACCCCAAAAATTGACAACTCAGTCATATTCTTTTTGAAGTGTCGTTCAATCGAATGAGCTTTGTATCAAAATAATAATGATATGATGGCTCTACTATTTTACTTGTTTGAATTAACTTTATCCCTTGTTCATTTTTTGATGAATTTCAAATCCTAATTATTTCGTATCATGAAACGATTTTTAAATTATTTTACAGCAAAAAATATCGTCAGCGGTGTGACATTTGGTTTTGGATTCTACCTAATTGTCAGGGTTTTTCGTTTTGCATTTTTGAATGAGTCAATTGCGTTGGATGTTTCTTTTTTTAATGAAGTTTGGAAGTTTGCCATCATGGGAGTTGGTTTCATCCTGCTGCATCAGTACAACCTCGGATTGATAAAAAAATCACTTTCAGACAATCAATCGGGCAAGATGCAGATTCTTTTTATCAGTATTGCAAACGGTTTTGTTTTTGTTCCGGTCGTTTTTTTGATGCGATTTATCGTCAGTCACAAAGCCGTATATGTTTTTTATCAAGAAGAAAATACTGCCAAATATTTGATAGCTTTTGTGGTCGCTTTTTTGGCAACCTATGCGTATTACAGTTTTTATGCACAACAGCAAGTGCAAAAACAAAAAATCAAAGAACAAACCTTTTTAGCGGGTTCGGCATCGGCCAAATTTGACGCGTTAAAAAACCAACTCGATCCGCATTTTTTGTTCAACAGCCTGAATGTACTCACCGGACTGATCGACGAAAATCCCGAAAAAGCGCAAGCGTTTACAACTGCTTTGTCTAAAGTATATCGGTATGTGTTGGAACAGAAAAACAAAGAGTTGGTCAGTTTGGATGAGGAATTGAATTTTGCCCGGACGTACATCAATTTACTCAAAATGCGTTTTGAAGACAGCATTTTGGCGGAAATACCAACGCGGTCAAGCCAGCCGGAATTCAAGATTGTTCCCTTGTCGCTTCAGTTGCTTTTGGAGAATGCGGTCAAACACAACTTGCTATCGCCTCAGCAACCTTTAAAAATAAAGGTTTACGAGCAAGACGGCTTGTTGGTGGTAGAAAATTCGCTCAACATCAAAGAAAGTATCGGCAGCAAAACAGGATTTGGATTGGAAAACATCAAACAGCGTTATGCCTTGCTTTCATCAAAAAAAATGAGCATTGAAAACAGTGAAAATCAATTTATTATAAAACTTCCTTTATTAACTAAAAACATTGTCATTATGAACACAAAAACCATGAGCGAAAGCTACATCCGCGCCCGAAAACGCGTAGATGATCTCAAAGAATTTTACGGAAACCTTATCAGTTATTTGCTGGTGATCCCGTTTCTGATTTTTATCAACTACCGAACCTATTGGGGATTCCATTGGTTTTGGTTTCCCATGTTTGGTTGGGGAATTGGTCTTGCCATACATGCGCTGAAAGTTTACATGCCGTCTTATGGTTGGGAAGATCGAAAAATCAAAGAATTTATGGAAAGAGAGAAGCGAAACAAT
>PHDQ01000298.1 GCA_002841025.1 Bacteroidetes bacterium HGW-Bacteroidetes-13
GGAAAATATTCCCATTTCAAATCGACATTGTAATTGTCAGATTGTTTGAGCAGAACATTTCCCAAAGTCGATTCGTTGATGTCTTCATCCAAAAACGGAGCTAATTCAGTAAACAAAGGCAATGTAACAGTCTTGCTGGAGGCAAAACGCAGGTTGGTTTTTTCGTTTAAAGCGTATTTTACACTCAAACTCGGCAAATAGAAATCTTCATCAATACTTTCTTCTTTAATCACATCGATCAATCCTTCGGGCGCAAAAAACACGCGCTGTCTGTAATCTTCGATTCTAAGACCTGCATTGACGATAAGTCTGTCGGAAAATTTGAATTCAAAATTGGCAAACGATGCAAAGTTTCTCAAATCGGCTTTATACGAATTTTGCGGGCGGATAAACTCTTCGACATGGTAAACTTCTCGCTCAAAATTTTCTTGAGACAACAAGGCATCCGGGTTTCTGAAGTCAACACTTTCATTTTGAAGCGCATCGAAGAAAATATTGATTTGCTGTGCGCGAAAATCTCTCGATTTATCGCGTACATTCATGCCCAAAGTAAGTTTGTGTTTAAAATTCCCATCTGCGTCTTTTCCCAGATTCACATCCAAAGAAAATTTCGCACTGTAATCATTTTCGTCCAAATTCTGGTAAAAACGGTGGTTGTCTGAGTTGTTGTTGGCTCCCGATTTTCCGAAAACCGTTCTGCCGTCCGAAAGTTCAGTGAAAAACAATTGTCTCCGTTCCGGTACATTTCCGGTCGATCGGCTGTAAGAGCCACCCCAATCGAAAACAAATTTTCGGTTGTTAAAATTATGCTGACCCGCTAACTGATGCGTTTGAAGCGTATTTTGTTTAAACGTTCCTCTTCGTACTTTCAAGATGTTGTCTGCATTTTCACCCGATACCCCGCTGATTTCTCGAAGTTCATCACTGGTGTCGTTAATGAGCAAAGCAGTATAGCTGAATTTGTTGTTCAAATCGGAGCGAAAAACCAAACTTCCCAACAAAGTTGCATTGGTTGTAAATTCATATTTTTTAAAATCATTGCCGAAAAAAGAAGACTGCAAAACTTCGCCTTGTGCATTGAGAGCCACATCAAGTCCATCCAACGAAGCTTTTTGATTTTGAGAAAACGAGCCGTTTACAATCACATCCAAACGAGATTCTCCACCGGTTTTGAATCTTTTTCCCGCATTTACCGAAACGTTGGTATTTGGATCACCAAATCTTTTGGAAGGATTGAAAGAAGTGTCAAACTGATAAATTGGTGCGCGACGGCTGTCATAAGTAAGCCCGGCAGCCTTAAATGCTCTTAATAATGAAGGGGGTCTGCGCGATCCGTCTTCTATTCCGAAGTAATCGTACTTGCTACCGTTGAGCAAAAAAAAATCGTTGAACTGTGCATTTGAATTCACACTCGATCCAACTTCGATTTCCAAATATCCGTTTCCGGGATTGTCTTTGGTGTCGATATCGATACTCGCTCCGGCAAAATCTCCGTATAATTCCGGCGTATAGGTTTTATATATGCCCAAATTTTCCACCACGTTGGTCGAAAATATTTCAAGGTTAATTAGTTTTAACTTTGGGTCAATCGAAGGAAGCGGCAAGCCGTTTAAATATGCATTGTTATATCTGTCTGCCAAACCACGGATGTAAAACTTTCCGCTTTCACGAGCAATCCCAGTTGCCTTGGTCAAACCTGTAGCCACATCACCTACACCCTTGCGGGTCAACTCTTGCGAACCTATTTTGGTTTGCATGATGGTGGCTGTTTTTTGTTCGGTTAGGATAGCCGATTCTGATTCACGGGTGATGGTCGCTTTTACTTCAACAGCTTCGAGCACCACAGAACCCGCGCCAAGTGCCTGATTGACCGTGATGGTTTCACCTGCATTAACTTTTAAATTTGGAATTTCGATGGTTTCGTAACCGATAAAACTGAAAACTATCGTATAAGTTCCCGGAGCAACCGTTAAGGAAAACAAACCATCCAAGTCTGTCGTTGTTCCAATGGTAGTCCCTTTTATTTGTACGTTTGCAAAAGGCAAGGTTTGGTTGTCAGCATCTTTGTCATTCACTGCCCCTTTGATGATGGCTTGCTGAGCAAATCCGA
>PHDQ01000299.1 GCA_002841025.1 Bacteroidetes bacterium HGW-Bacteroidetes-13
TTTTACCAAGGCGTTTTTCACAAGTAAGTATTGATCGACTAATTTTTCCACGGCAGCTTTGGCTTCTTTTGATAAAGCTACTGTTTCGCCGGTTGTCTTGGTAATTGTTTTTTCGCTTGTGGGGTTTGCATCCATATTCATCCCACCGTGGTTGTGCCCGGTCATGGCTGCGCCGCCTTCGGGGCGCATCATGCTGGGTTTGCCCGCCAACTGTGCCGCCGCATCCACCGTAAACGTACCGTAAGTAACGATTTGCTCACCGGCTTCCAAACCGGATTTCACCTCGTAAGCATCGCCCAAAGAGGCTCCCAAAGTGACTTCGCGTAAGCTGAAATACACTTTTGTGTCGGTTGCGGTTTTTACATACACCACCGAGCGTTCGCCCGTCCACATCACCGCAGATTTTGGAACGGAAAGCGAAGCTGTTGAAGCAGTTTTCAGCTCATTTTTGACAATTCCTGTGGCGAACATTTCGGGTTTAAAAGCTCCTTTCAAATTTTTCACTTCCACCCGAGCCATGGTTACGCGGGTTTGCGGATCGATTACCGGATCGATAAATGAAACAACGCCTTCAAATTTTTCTCCGGGAATCGATGACAAGGTATAGCTCACTTTATCGCCTACTTTCACCCAAGGCAAATCGCTTTCATAAACTTCAAACTGCAACCACACACTCGACAAATCGGCTATTTCATAGACCGGCGTGCCGCGTTGTACATAATCGCCCAAATTCACTTTTTTCTCCACCGCAATACCGTTGACATCCGACAAAATCGGGAATCGATCGATGGGTTTGCCGTTTTCTAATATGCGGTTGATCTGCGATTCTGAAAGCTTCCAGTTTTTGAGCTTGTTCACAGCGGCATTGAACAATTCGGGTTGTGTAGCTTTGATTTTGTTTGCCTGCAAAAGTTCTTGTTGCGCCGTGACCAATTCGGGTGAATACACCATCGCAAGCACTTTTCCGCGGGAAACCGGTTCGCCCGTAAAGTTGACATTCAGCTGCTCAATACGTCCGGGAATGTGTGACGATTGCACATAGACTTTTCGCTCATCGGCCTGTACTTTTCCGTTGAGGCGAATTTCGCGCGTAGCCGATAGATGCTCGCTCCCGACGACTGTCGTCTGAATGTTGGCCAGCTTCATGGCATTTTCGGTCATTTCTAGTGCCATCGGGTTTGCGTCCGAATCACCGCCACCTGCCGCCGGAATCAAATCCATGCCGCAAATCGGGCATTGCCCGGCTTCGTTCATGCGAATCTGCGGATGCATGGAGCACGTCCAAATCTGGTGATCCGATGATTCGATCATTTGATGGTTTGATGATTCAATGATTTGATGATTTGATGGTTTGATGAGCCAACCAATGATAAGTCCGATAAATAGTGTTACGCCGACTAACACAAACTTGTTTTTAAATATATTTTTCATGACTTGTTGTTTTTAATAGAAGAAGCAATAATTTTTGAAAGTAATTTTTTTAAGATTAAAACAGTGGTTAAAAGTTCCTCCGGATTTGGATAGTTGTTGCTTTTTTGGCAAAGCAATAACCAATATTCCGTCTCATCGGCTTCTTTTGCAGCAATGATGCATTTGGCGATAAAATCTTTCCTGCTATGTACGTTTTGTGCTTCTCTGATATTTGCGCCTATGGAAGTGCCGCTCTTTAAAAGTTGGCGCGCAATCACGTATTTTCGTTTTTCTTCAAGCACTTCGCTATATTCAATGATGCGCAGCGCAAAATCAAAACTCAATGCTAATATTTCATTTCTCTTTTCCATAATTTTTTCTTCTTATAATCAGATAACCCTATCATTAAATAATTAAATCATCGTATCATTAAATAATCACATCATCATATAATTATTTGATGGTTTGATGAACCAACCGATGATCAGGCCTATAAATAGTGTTACGCCGACTAACACAAACTTGTTTTTAAATATATTTTTCATGACTACAGTTTTTATTGTGTTTTTCCGTTGAGATAATCCAAATATGATTTTGTAACCATATACTTTCTAAATGATGTAGATACAGCCATTTTATATTTGATTAATTGCTGTTGAATGGTCAATATTTCTTGAATGTCGGCAGT
>PHDQ01000300.1 GCA_002841025.1 Bacteroidetes bacterium HGW-Bacteroidetes-13
CACCATTGTTTTCAATTTGGAAATGATAAAGTCTTTGGCTTCGGCTGTCGGCAATCTGTTGGTGAATTGATGTTCGTAGGTTGTCCCGGCCAAATAGCGATTTTTACCTATCGGGATGATAAAAACAGGCCCTTTCAGGATTTTATCGAGTTGTAATTCGGGGGCAACTATTTGGATCAATTCACCCTTGTTTTCTACCAAAGGCAGGTAATTGAAAAACGGATTTTGAAGCAAACCACAGCCTTCACAAAACACCACAAATCGAAATATTTTATTTTGGTAAATAACGCCGTCGGAAGTGTGTTCGATATTTGCATATTCAAATTTCTCGTGGATCAACCGTTGTTTTGTTTTCAGATATGCTGTATAGATTTGTACCAATCGGGCGGTGTCTATCCGTCCGGTTTGTTTTACTTTCCCAAAACCAAATTCGGCATTGATGTGCTGATTTTCATTTGAAATAACTTCGGCATCAAGAAATTCTTTCAAGACTTCTTTTTGACTGACTTCTTTCCAAAGTTCTGCTTCTTGTGCGTTGGCTAATTTTCTCAATACGGGCAATTTAAAATCAAATTGAGTTTCCAATTTTTGTTCCAATTGATTGTAAAAGCCCATGGCTGTTTTCGATTGCTCGGACGCGTTCCAGATGGGGGTGAATTTTTTGAGTACAATCGGGTTGTATAGCCCGCCGGCGACAGTCGATGCGCTTGCGTCGGTTCCTTTTTCATAAACCAAAAAAGAATGCTGACCGGCATCCAATTGTTCGCAAAAAGAGATGCCCGATAGACCAAGACCGACAATAAGAAAGTCTATTTTTTCCATAAAAAAACTCCCACGGTGGAGTGGGAGTCAAAGGTAGTCTTAATTTTTTGGAACTAATAATTCCACATGTCCATTTCGATGTTTCGGACGCTTTCCTTAATACGGTCAGACTCCAGAAGTTGCATCAGCGCGTTATTGGTGACATAATCCTTCACGTTTCTATTTCCATACATATTGTCTTCCCGGTAAATGATGCCGTTGAACCTTCGCGAAATCAACAGCCGGTCAAAATCAAACGGGCTGGCGGTGTTGTCCCCATTGAATACTTTGGCTTGGTGCAACGTTTCGCGCGCACTGGGATACCAAACCCAAAACAACTCGACCAATGCTGTTTCCGAATCGTCATTGAGGAAGTTTACGTCTGCCGAAACCGGTGCTATTCCAAGCATCCTGTATTTAAGTTCGCCCAATCGTTTGTCAAAATACCAAATGCCTTTGACGTGATATTCTTCTATATTGTAGGAAGTAATCTCTTTTTTGTCAATGTATTCCGCTGACAATGCTTCTCCGGCATTGATTTGTTCCTTACCCAAATCGGTGGTGTCTATGGCAGTCAGGGTTTTTAGGATATCGCTGTAAGACAATCTTTCTTTGAAATAACTATCCACATAGACATCTGCTATGGTTCCTTCTTTGATGCCGTCGAGCAATACATTGAAAAGGGATTTTCGGGTTGGATCCATGTTTACGGAATCTACCGGAAAATAGTATGGAAAGTTTACGCGCTCATCCAAATCGATGATTTCCCAAACGGTTTTAGACCAAAGCACATCGCGGTTGTCGATGTAACCAAAATCGAGCGGTTTATAATCTTCCATATTGTCCAATTCCTGCATCATCTGAGCCTCTTCGGGTGTGTAGGCATTGAGAAGATGGGCTTGTGCAAACAAGGCGTTGCCTGAAAGCAAAAGCACAACATAACAAATCGATTTTTTTAGCACATTCATGGTGTTTTTTTTTAGTTTGTCAACTCAATCAATACAGGCGATATTTTTTTGAGTAAGTAAGAACTGTTACCGGCTAAATTGGCCTGTATATCAAAAATCTGTACAATATCTCCTTTGACAGCTCGGCTCAAAGCACTTTTTGCCCTGGCATCGAGTTTGTTTCCGGCAACTTGGATAGTAGGTTGTCCCGGTACTTTAAATTTGAAACCGGTTACATTTAAAGTTAGATCGAAGTCAAAATCGAATAGTTGCGCACCAACGGTTGAAATTTCAAGGCTGTTGCGTTGCATTTGAACACTGCCGTCTTCACCCCGAATGGTTCC
>PHDQ01000301.1 GCA_002841025.1 Bacteroidetes bacterium HGW-Bacteroidetes-13
TCAAACAGATTGCAATATGATGGACATGAAAAACGCATTTTTCAGATCAACGCATCCATGTCAGTCAGGGGAAGCAATACAGGGAACTTTTTTGCTTTTTTCATCGTAAAAAATGGAAATCCCGCTACTTCATTGGATGAAACCGCTACACTGATGCGCATCAACACAACCTCTGACATCACTCCGGTTTCAATAACCGGAACCGTTTCTCTAAATCCCGGAGATTTTATCGAAATATGGGGACAACGCATATCCGGAAGCGGAACTACCGATTTATCCATTTTTTCAATGAATATGTCAATTAATTGATAAAAACTCACTGAGTTTTGGCTTTTAGATTCTTTGAAAATTGATATTTATCTTTGGTGTCAATTATTTAAACATCCTACATTGGTTATCAATTCAGAAATTCTCTTCGAAGACAACCACTTGTTGGTCGTCAATAAAATGCCGGGCGAGCTGGTTCAAGGCGATAAAACCGGCGATGAACCCTTGGTCGAAAAACTCAAAAAATACATCAAAGTAAAATACAACAAACCCGGTGAAGTCTTTCTGGGCGTGGTTCACCGATTGGACAGGCCAACCTCTGGCGCGGTGGTTTTTGCCAAAACATCCAAAGCCTTGTCGCGCTTAAATGAGCAATTTGCCAAAAAAGAAACCATCAAAACCTATTGGGCTATCGTTAAAAATGCACCCGAACCAACTTTTGGAAGTTTGACACATTACCTTAAAAAAACGGAGGCAAACAATACTTCAAAAGCTTATATCAAGGAAGTTCCAGGCAGTAAGATTGCCATCTTGCATTACGCAACCATCAAAAAACTTAGCAATTATCACTTGTTGGAGATCAACTTAGAAACCGGGCGACATCATCAGATTCGCGTACAATTGGCGAGCATTGGCTGCCCAATCAAAGGCGATTTGAAATACGGTGCGGCTCGAAGCAATCCGGATGGAAGCATCAGCTTGCACGCGCGAAAGCTCCAAATTATCCATCCGGTGTTGAAAACCGAGATGACCTTTGTAGCTCCGCTGCCCAACGACCCGATTTGGCAAGCTTGCGAGAGGATTTAATAAAAGAATTTAATTTTCAGCCCGATCCAATGTCAAAATACTTTGGAATAGTAAGGTTGCACCGTTGGCCATGTCTGAAGCAGAAGTAAATTCGGTCGGCGCATGACTGACCCCATCCTTGCTGGGCACAAAAATCATTCCCGATGGCGCAATGCGTGCCATGTCTTGGGTATCATGTCCGGCACCGCTTGGCATGTATTGCAAACTCAAGCCTAATTTTTTTGCATTGTCGGCAATGACTTTTTGAATCGCTTGATCTGTCAAGGCCGATGAACTCAAAAACGTCTCTGTGAATGCAATTGAAACCCCGGATTCAGCTTCAAGAACCTTGGCTGCCTCTTTGATTTTATCAAAGACCATTTGAATTTTTTCATTTGACAAGTCTCGTATTTCTAAACTCGCGACTACCTTGCCCGGAATCACGTTCGGCGCGCCGGGTTCAGCTTTGATTCGACCGACTGTAGCAACTTGGCTTCCCTCTATATTTCTTAGAATCTCATTGACTTGGACAATCAGTTTGGAAGCCGCCAACAACGCATCTTGACGCGCATTCATCGGAGTCGTGCCCGCGTGGTTGGCTTTGCCCTGAAAAGTCATGTCCCACCAACCGATTCCGACGATGCCTTCCACCACACCTATGTCTGTTTTGCTTTGATACAAACGTGCGCCTTGCTCAATATGCAGTTCTAAAAACGCGGCGATTTCTCCTTTTTTCCTGACAACCGAAGTGATTTTTTTCACATCACCACCCAGAAAATTTATGCCTTCCCGCACCAATTTTCCACTTTGTGCTATTTTTTCTAAATCGAGTGTGTGAAGTTCGCCCGACAAAGCCTTACTTCCGGTCAGTCCACCTTCTTCATCCGAAAAAACAATCACTTCCAAAGGATGTTCGGTAACGATGTTGTGTTCATTTAGCAATTCGATACATTCCAAAGCGCCAATCACTCCAACATCACCATCATAATTTCCGCCCATCGGAACGGAATCAATGTGTGAGCCAAACGCAATCACAGG
>PHDQ01000302.1 GCA_002841025.1 Bacteroidetes bacterium HGW-Bacteroidetes-13
AATCGGTTTTTGACTCCGCGCCTACGCAAAACATCGGCGACATCGCCGTCGATTGGAAAAACGAAATCATTTGGGTCGGCACGGGCGAAAACAACGCCTCGCGCTCGTCCTACGCCGGCATCGGCATCCTAAAAAGTACAGACCACGGCAAAACTTGGGAAAACGTCGGTTTGCCCGATTCGCACCACATCGGCCGCATCATCCTCAACCCGAACAATCCAAATGAAGTAGTCATTGGCGCTCTCGGACATCTGTATTCACCCAATGCGGAAAGAGGTGTTTTCAAAACAAAAGACGGCGGTAAATCTTGGAAAAAAACCTTGTTTGTCAACGAAAATACAGGTATCATCGATGTCGCTTTCGCCCCCGGAAATTTTCAAATTCAATATGCCGCCGCTTGGCAAAAAGACCGCAAAGCGTGGAATTTTGACGGCAGCGGTGCGGGCTCGGGCATTTATAAAAGTACCGATGGCGGAGATAGTTGGACTTTGCTGACCACTGCCGATAGCGGTTTCCCAACCGGAAAAGGCGTTGGCAGAATCGGTCTTGCTGTTTTTGACGAAAATACAGTTTACGCCGTACACGACAACCAATTTCACAGACCGGAAACGGATACAAAACCCAAAACAGACGCGCTTTCCAAAGATGATTTTAAAAGCATCAGTGTCGAAGCCTTTTTAAATTTAGACAACAAAAAACTCAACGATTATCTGAAAAACAACGGTTTTCAAGAAAAATATCGCGCCGAAAACGTCAAGCAACTCGTGCGTGATGGCAGTGTGAAACCCGTGGATTTGGCAAAATATCTCGAAGATGCCAACGCCCAATTGTTCGACACGCCGGTGATTGGTGCAGAAGTTTATCGCACCAATGACGGCGGTAAAACCTGGCGAAAAACCCACGAAGGATACATCGACGATCTGTTTTATTCCTATGGTTATTATTTTGCGCAAATCAACGTCAACCCAAAGGATGTCAATCAAATTTACCTCTCTGGCGTACCCCTTATCAAATCGGAAGACGGCGGAAAAACGTTTAAATCCATCGACAAAGAAAACGTGCACAGCGACCACCACGCACTATGGATAGACCCGAATTTGCCCGGACATTTGGTCAACGGCAATGATGGAGGCGTCAACATCACCTACGACGACGGACAAAACTGGCTCAAAGCCAACGACCCCGCGGTGGGCCAATATTACTACATCAATGTGGACAACCAAAAACCCTACAATGTCTATGGCGGTTTGCAGGACAACGGCGTTTGGAAAGGTGCCAACACCTATCGCGCTTCCAAAAGCTGGCAAGCCGATGGTGAGTATCCGTACAAAGAAATCATGGGTGGTGATGGCATGCAGGTGCAAATCGACAACAGAAACGCAAACATCGTCTATACCGGATTTCAATTTGGCAATTACTACAGATTGGATTTGGCTAAAAACGACAACAAACCCATCACGCCACAACACGACTTGGGCGAAGCGCCGTATCGATTCAATTGGCAGACACCCATTTTGTTGTCTTCGCTCAACCAAGATATCTTGTATTTCGGCTCCAATCATTTGCATCGCTCGCTCGACAAAGGCGATACCTGGGAAAGCATTTCCCCCGATTTAACCCAGGGCGGCAAACCCGGCAACGTGGCTTATGGAACTTTAACTAGCATCGCCGAATCTCCTTTCCAATTCGGTCTGATTTACATCGGTACGGATGATGGAAACGTCCAACTCACACGCAACGGCGGCGGCAGTTGGGAGAACGTTTCCGCGAGTTTTCCCAAAGATTTGTGGGTGTCACGCGTGGTGGCTTCGGCACACAAAAAAGAAAGGGTATATGTGAGCCTCAACGGTTATCGTTGGGACGATTTCAAACCCTATATTTATGTAAGTGAAGACTTCGGGAAAACCTGGAAGAACATTAATGGCAACCTGCCTTTGTCACCGGTGAATGTCATCAAAGAAGATCCGAAAGTGCCCAATTTGTTGTACGTTGGCACAGACGATGGTGTGTATGTGAGTTTCAACCGAGGCGACAGTTGGGAACTTTTCTCATCCGGCTTGCCCAAAGTGGCGGTGC
>PHDQ01000303.1 GCA_002841025.1 Bacteroidetes bacterium HGW-Bacteroidetes-13
GATTTGTATTTGGAAAATGAACTGACCTATTTGGTCGGAAAAGCAATGACCAAAGACAATACCGGAATTCCGATGAGTTTGGACAGCATTTCGGATGCATCTAAATATTTTACAGCTGCTTTTTTGTCCGCCAAACTGATTGAAAACGGTATCAAAGCAGATTTTTCTTTTCGTGTTTTGGACAAAGATTCGGTGGTCTATCTTTCTAATTTGAAAACGGATAGAAAGGACACGAAGCTACTTAAATACCCGATTATTCTCGGCGGATACCTGCCGCAAACTTTGGGTAAAGAGGTAATCGTCGAATTGTCTTTTGAAAACATCAATGCTTATTTTCTGTCACAACTCAACGGATTGACGATACCGAGTTTGTTGTTCCTGTTCTTCATCATTGTCGTAGTCATTTGGGTTTTGCGTTCTTTTTACTGGCAACAAAACGTCATCACCACCACCAATGAGTTTATCAACAACCTCACGCACGAACTCAAAACACCGGTTTTCTCAATCGGTTTGGCTACTAAAATTTTAGACGAAAACGCAACCCCTTCGCAAAAGGAAATGATTTCGTTGATACGCACCCAAAACGACAAACTCAAAACACACATCGACAAAGTATTGCAATTGGCGGGCATGGAAAAAGGCGGGCATGTAGTTATTTTAAATCCATTAGATTTTCACCCGATTTTAATTCAATTATCAGCCGATTTCAGTCAAATTGCTAAAATAAGTGGGGTCGAATTTACTGCTGATATCGAAGAGAGACCCTTTCTTATCTTAGGTGAACAGATTCATCTGAGCAATGCCATCAACAACCTGTTAGACAACGCCATCAAGTATCGAAAAGAAAACACAAAAATATTTTTACAAAGCCGTGTTGAAAAAAATAAGCTGATAATCCAAGTGAAAGATAATGGGATAGGGATTAAAAAAGAAGACATTCCCAAATTGTCCAAAAAATATTTCAGGGTTTCATCGGGCAATCTCCACGACGTGAAAGGATATGGATTGGGGCTTCATTATGTCAAACAAATTATTAAGTTTCACCGAGGCACCCTAAAGATTGATAGCGAATTAGGAGAGGGAACAACGGTTCGTGTACAAATTCCGCTGATTCGAGATTAGATAGAAACCCCGAAAGGGTTTCAAACCCTTTCGGGGTTTATCGTAAAGTTAGATACTGTTAAAAACAAAAATATGAACCACGCGCACACCATTCTATTAGTAGAAGACGATCAAGATTTAGGCTACTTGTTATCAGAATATCTGAAGATGAAAGGCTTCGGCATTGTATGGAAAACCTCAGGCAAAGAAGCACTCAAATCACTCGAGATTCAGAAGTTTGATTTGTGTATTTTAGACATTATGCTGCCGGAAATGGATGGTTACACCTTGGCAACTTCTATCAAAAACGGGTTTCCCGGTACTCCCTTTATGTTTCTAACCGCCAAAGCCATGAAAATTGATGCATTGAAGGGACTTAGTTTGGGAGCTGTTGATTACTTGCGAAAACCCATCGATGAGGAGGAATTGGTCATGCGGATTGAAGTATTGCTGAATCGGTTTACACCTGAGGAAAGTGAATCGAGCAAGTTGCCGTACTATAAGATTGGTCAACACGAATTTTCCCCCGAGAATTTACAACTCAGCTTCCACGGAAACATCGTGCAATTGACCCAAAGAGAAAGCGACATCTTGCTGATGCTCGTTCAGCACAACAATCAAATCTGTTCTCACAAAGACATTTTGACAAAATTGTGGGGAAAGAACGATTATTTCAACCGAAAAAGTTTGAGTGTTTTTATAACCCGATTGCGAAAATATTTAGCCAAAGACAAAACGGTTCATATTGAGAACATACACAACCAAGGGTTTATCTTAAAAATTGGATTATAAAATAGCGTGCGTTCGATGTGTATGCTGTTGATCGGAAGCAATAATCAAAATAAAACAGAATTTTAATCGGACTAAAAATACATTATCCATGTATGTTGCTTAGTTGACATGGCGTTTTTATAAGGTCAGTTCGAGCGCCCGACTTCGTCATTCAGGCGGGCGTTCAGTCTGA
>PHDQ01000304.1 GCA_002841025.1 Bacteroidetes bacterium HGW-Bacteroidetes-13
GCATTTACTTACAGTTCCACAACCTTTGACGGTAGCGTAACGCCGACCGCTACACCCACCATCACGGGTTCATCCGCGGGTGTATTTACCAGCACACCCGCCGGACTTGTCATCAATGCGGGTACAGGTGCAATAGATGTTACAAATTCTGCTGATGCGACATACACAGTAACATACACGGTGGGATGCAACCTCTATAAAACAGCCCAAACCATAGAGATTAACAACAACACCTTGAGCGTGAAGGATAATGAATTGGAAAGAAAATCCTTTAAATTATTTCCGAATCCTGCCACGGATGTGGTTCATTATGTTTTTCCAAAACAAGTGTCGCGCGTAGAGATTTTCAATCTATTGGGGCAACAGTTTCATGCACAAAATCTGTCAAACACGGTTGAAGGGCAGGTTGATGTAAAAGGTTTGTATCGCGGGAATTATATATTGATTTTTTACGATGCCGATAACATTATTCTTGCGAGAAAAATGATTTTGAAAAATTAATTCCCTCCAATAAACACTTTGATATCATTCGCCAATTTTTCAAAATCCGGGTGGTGGTTGTAAATCATGTGTCCGGACGGGAAATATTTTAATTCGATGCGCTCCTTTGGAAACCCGTTTCGGGAAAAGGTGTATTCTGCATCAAAAAAAGGTGTGATCAAATCGTAATAACCGCAGGCAACCATCACTTTGAGTTGTGTATTTCGCCGCATGGCGTTGCTGAGTCTGCGGGTGACATTGGCAAACATCGGTTCCCAATATTGTCCTTCGGGCACATCGCGCCAGCGCCATTTTTCACCTACTTCGTCATTTCCGGTCAGGTAAGGTCTGTCCATGACTATTTGCAAATCGTCGGCAAAATAGCTGTTTGCAACCGCCGTATAAGCCGCGCCGATTTGATAGTCGGACGCATCACCGAGGGTAGGCTTTTCTGCAATTTGGTCGGCTTCTTCACCCTTGTAACGCGCATCCAACCTGCCCAAAGTCAACCCTTCATTTCGGAGCAATTCTTTCTGAAAACGAGGAACCAACACCCGCAAATTTGATTGTAAAATATACGTCTCAGAAAGCCCTAAGAAGTAAGCCATTTTTTGAGCGATGGTTTTTCGTTCTGCTTCTGAAAGCAAATTTCCTTTGTACAAAGCAGGCAAATAGGTGTCATAAACAAACTGACGAGCTTCGCCGGCAAATTCTTCCACAGACTTGCCGACACCCGCTTTTTTGTGATACTGAGCCGTGGCAGCCATCGAGGGAAAATAAGTCGCATACGAAACAATGTTGTCATCCACCGAAGTCGATCCTGCGTAATCGAGTGCTTGTGAGATCAAAATCAATCCGTTGAGCGCAACGTCTTGACCGTCTTCTTCCAATGCTTTTGCAACTGCGGCGGCACGCATGGTGCCGAAACTTTCGCCAATCAAATATTTTGGTGAAGCCCAACGCTTATTTTCCGTAATCCAAGTGCGGATAAACTGCGCAACGGAAGCCGCATCTTCATTCAATCCCCAAAAATCTTCTCCTTTTCCTTTGCCCAAAACACGGCTGTAACCAACACCAATCGGATCGATAAAGACCAAATCGGTTTGGTTAATCAAAAAATCACGGTTGTCAATTACATCAAAAGGAGCGGCACCGTCATCGGAATTCGCATCCGAATCCACCTGCACAACTTTTGGTCCTAAAAACCCGAAATGCAGCCAAACAGATGCCGAACCCGGCCCGCCGTTGAACACGAAAGTAACGGGGCGTTGTGCCGCACGCGTGTCTGTTTTCAAATAAGATACATTCCAAAGAGCTGCCGTGGTGTCACCCGTTTTGTTTTTGAGTAAAGTTTCTTGCGCGATGGCTTTGTAGTTGATATTCTTGCCCGCATTTGTCCACACGTGGTTGGTGATAAATTTTTTGGGAGCCGGAATGCTTTGGCAAAATGCAAAAGAAACAAAACCAAATAACCCGAAAAGGAACAACGTATTTCTGAAAGTATGCATCGTGTTTTTTTTATAATTGAAAGCTAAGATACGGTTATTCCGATAAAAAAATAGCGGATGTTTTTTGAGAAAAAAA
>PHDQ01000038.1 GCA_002841025.1 Bacteroidetes bacterium HGW-Bacteroidetes-13
TATGTACCGAAAGAATTTGCCTTTCATTTTTTCTTTGATGCAATTGAATCTTTCGAACCGCTGATTCATCACCACAAATACAACAACAACTATACTTACAACCGAACGGTTTACTTGTTGAACAGTGAAACTTTCCTCGACAATGGTTTTCTGATTCTTAAAAACGATTCATCAACAACTTCGCCGCTTGCCACGGTTTTTTATGAAACTTACGATGATTTGGAAACCTTAAAAATCCAACTCAAACAAGCCGAAGCAGAAATACAATGTGTGGTTTCCAATGGCTTTATCGAAGGGGAAATTGCTTTCGGACAAACCCAAAATCCGGCATTAAACGACTATGCCGACGGCGTTGACACGATGTTGTTTTTATCAAAATATAACAATTAAAAATTTATTGTTTTAGTAACAAAGATTTTCCCATATAATTAGCACCTTTGCACAAAATTAAATGAAAAACGTTCCCTGTACCGTCGCTCAAGCTATCGGGACAATCTCTGAGGTGAACTCTTTGAAAAACCTTGATTACGGGATCAAAGGGAACAACTTGAAACTTGGAACATTGAACTTAAAACATTAAAAAATCTAACATACCTCAAAATGAAAAAACATAATTACAGTGCCGGTCCTTGCATCTTGCCAAAAGAAGTTTTTGAACAAGCTGCTGCTGCTGTCATCGAATTCAACAATTCAGGCCTTTCCATACTCGAAATGTCACATCGCAGCAAAGACATTGTCGCCGTGATGGAAGAAGCACAACAGTTGTCTTTGGAATTGCTCGGGTTGCAAAACAAAGGTTATTCAGCCCTCTTTTTGCAGGGTGGAGCCAGTCTTCAGTTTTTGATGGTAGCCTACAATTTATTGAAAAACAAAGGTGCATATTTGAATACAGGTACTTGGGCGACCAACGCTGTCAAGGAAGCCAAACACATTGGAAATGTGGAAGTGGTTGCTTCATCCAAAGAAAATGGATTCAGAAATATCCCAAGAGATTATCAAATTCCTGCCGATGCCGATTATTTCCACTGCACCAGCAACAACACCATTTATGGAACACAGATGAAATCTTTTCCGGATACGCATGTTCCTTTGGTTTGCGACATGAGTTCGGATATTTTTTCGCGCAGCCTCGATTTTTCAAAATTTGATTTAATCTATGCCGGCGCACAGAAAAATATGGGGCCTGCCGGAACTACTTTGGTGATCGTAAAAGATGAAATATTGGGAAAAACAGGTCGAGTCATCCCTTCTATTTTGGATTACAAAGTGCACATCGAAAAAGAGAGCATGTTCAACACACCGGCTGTTTATGCGATTTACGTGTCGCTTTTGACACTTCGTTGGTTGAAAAAATTAGGTGGAATTCCGGCTATCGAAAAAATCAACGAACAAAAAGCCGCTTTGATTTACGGCGAAATTGACCGCAATCCATTGTTTGAAGGATATGCAGACAAAGCAGATCGATCAAGCATGAACGCGACTTTCACCCTCAAAGATACAGCCCATCAAGAAGCCTTTGATGCCCTGTGGAAAAAAGCCGGCATCAGCGGATTGAACGGTCACCGTTCAGTAGGCGGCTACAGAGCATCTATGTACAACGCCTTGCCTCTTGAGAGTGTGCAAGTGTTGGTCAACGCCATGCAGGAACTTGAAAAAACGGCGTAAAATTTTAAGTGTTAAGTTTTAAGTAGTAAGAAATTTAAACTTAAATTGGATAAAATGATAGAAAAAAAAGTTTCGATTTTGCACTGAAAATCATTTTATTGACACAATCACTTAAAAAAGATAAACAATATAAGATTGCCAATCGGCTACAAGTATCGGGACAAATGTTTCTGAAGCCGGAGCAGGGCAAACAAAAAAGGATTTTATTTCTAAAATGGCAATCGCTTCCAAAGAAGCAAGAGAAACCGGATATTGGTTGAAACTCATTCAAGCCGGCGATGTTTTTGGCGTAGATGTTTCTCTATTTTTGGATGAAATCGATGAAATTATTAAAATACTTACTAAAATTGTAAAAACCAGTCAAGCAAATATTTCTAAAACACAGCATTAAACATTTATAATTTAACACTTAACATTTATACATGAAAATCTTAGTAAACGACGGCATTTCAGAAAGCGGACACAAAGCTTTGGAACAAGCCGGATTTGAAGTTATTACCACCAAAGTTGCCCAAGAACAAATCATCAATTACGTCAACGAACACCAAGTGGTTGCCATTTTGGTGCGCAGCGCGACCAAGGTTCGCAAAGACATCATCGATGCCTGCCCGAGTTTGAAACTCATTGGTCGTGGCGGTGTCGGGATGGACAACATCGATGTGGATTATGCCAAAAGCAAAGGCATACACGTGATCAACACGCCTGCCTCCTCCTCTGCTTCGGTAGCCGAATTGGTGTTTGCGCATTTGTTTTCCGGCGTGCGTTTTTTGTACAACGCCAACCGCAACATGCCGCTCGAAGGCGATACCCGTTTCAACGAACTCAAAAAAGCGTATGCCGACGGTGTTGAACTCAGCGGAAAAACTTTGGGAATAGTAGGTTTCGGACGTATTGGGCAAGCAGTTGCCAAAGTAGGCATCGGTTTGGGTATGAAAATCATTGCTTCCGATCCGTTTGTAAAAGAAGCCACGATTACTTTGGATTTTTTCAATGGAAAATCGTTGAACTTCAACATCCAAACGCAAAGCTTTGAATCGGTTTTGAAAGAAGCAGATTTTATCACTTTGCACGTTCCGGCGCAGAAAGAATACGTAATAGGCAAAAAGGAATTTGACCTGATGAAAGAGGGTGCGGCACTCGTCAATGCAGCGCGCGGCGGCGTGGTGGACGAAGTTGCACTTGTAGAAGCACTCGATTCCGGTAAACTTGCCTTTGCAGGATTGGATGTGTTTGAAAACGAACCTACACCCGAGCTCAAGCTATTGATGCACAACAAAATATCGTTGACACCGCATATTGGCGCGGCGACCAACGAAGCCCAAGATCGCATCGGTACGGAATTGGCTGCGCAAATTGCAAGCTTGCTCAAATAAATTTATTACTTTTTTTTATAAAAACAGCCGTTTAGCTTTGCCTAAACGGCTGTTTTGTTATGGTAGGTTAGCTATGATGAGTAAGCCAAAATACAGCTAACTCCTTAAAAATTGTTCTTTTTCTAAAAAGAAAAATATCCATTTCTTAAGTTTGACTTAAGTTCAAAATACGTTAGTAGGGTTACGGTTTAGTTGGCTGTTTGATGATTAAACTGAAATAAATATGAAAACAACATTTTATGCAACCCTGCTATTCGTAAGCTTTCACCTATCTTCTTTCGCTCAAGAATGGCATACGAATTTGGCTGCTGCTCAAGAAAAAGCAGCCCAACAAAACAAAAACATTGTATTGGTTTTTTCAGGTTCGGATTGGTGCGCGCCTTGCATCAAATTGGACAAAAACATTTTGCAATCGCAAACATTCAAAGCGCAAGCCCAAAAAAACTGGGTATTGCTGAGAGCTGATTTCCCCAAACTCAAAAAAAACCGACTTCCGGAAACGCAAACCGAACAAAACAAACAGTTGGCAGCAAAATACAACGCCAACGGGTATTTCCCTTTCGTAGTGCTGCTCAGCCCGGACGGTAAACTTTTAGGGGAAACGAGTTTTTCCAATCAATCGCCCGATGCTTTTGTACAAACCCTCAACCAATACGACAAAAAATCATGGAAAGATTTGTCTTCGCACTGATTGTCCTCTTTACCTCTGCTGTCTCCGGACAAAAGATTTACAAACGTGCTTTGTCCATGCTCGGCAGTCCGTTTGAGATAACGGTGGTTGCCAACGACAGCATTTCCGCTGAAAAAGCATTGGATATGGCGGTGGCTGAAGTACGACGTGTTGAAAACCTGATTTCTGATTGGAAACCAGATACCGAAATTTCGGCAGTCAACAGAAATGCGGGCAAACAAGCTGTGAAAGTAAGCAATGAGGTGTTTGACTTGGTAAGTCGTTCGCTCAAAATATCCGAACTGACCGAAGGTGCTTTCGATGTGAGTTATGCCTCCATGGATCGAATCTGGAAATTTGACGGGAGCATGACCGCAATGCCAACCCCCGAAGCCATTCAAAAATCAGTTGAAAGAGTCGGCTATCACAACATCATCATGGACAACAAAAACACAACGATCTTTCTCAAAAATGAAGGCATGAAAATCGGTTTGGGCGGCATCGGACAAGGCTATATTGCCGACAACATCAAAGCGTTGTTGATAGCAAATGGTTTTCATTCGGGCATCGTGAATGTTTCAGGCGATGTGAGTGCTTGGGGCACAATGCCCGATGGCAAACCGTGGTCAGTCGGCATCGTAAACCCGATGAATAAAAACAAAATTTTCGCCACCTTTCCGTTGATTGACAGTGCCGTAGAAACCTCCGGCAGCTACGAGAAATTTGTGGTTTTTGACGGGAAAAGGTATTCACACATCATCGATCCGCGAACAGGTTATCCGGCGATGGGCATTGTGAGTGTATCGGTTTTTTCCAAACAAACCGAGATATCCGACGCCCTGGCTACCTCCATTTTCGTGATGGGGAAAGATGTTGGCTTAAACCTAATCAACCAACTGAAAGGCATCGAATGCATCATCATAGACGATCAAGGTAAAATATATTCTTCTGAAGGAATTAAATTAGAAACAAAACAATTGTAATCAATGAAAAAAATCCTAATCATAGGCTTCCTTTTGGTAAGTCTCCAATCATGCACCGTCGTTCGGGAATACGAAAAAATCTACATCAACGACCCGGACATGGTGCTTTCGGCACGATCGACCGAACGATTTGAAAACGCCTTTCAAGTCTATCGCGAAGCGGCTGTCGGTGGTGGCGGTGGAAAAACAGGTGGTGGTTGCGGCTGTAATTAATTCATTTTTTATTTAAGATTTTTAATCCATGAAGTACTATTTATTCGGGCTCTTCGCGAGCTTGTCCTTGCTTACTTTTGCCCAAAATGACAACTCCGGTTATAAAAAAAGAGTGTTGGAAAACACCGAAATCGAACTGTTGTCAAGTTATTACAGCCAAGATGGCTCGCACTCCGTCATTGGTGGCGGAATTGGCACAGAAGAATTGACCGATGCCACGCTTTCCATTGTGCTCACAACGCCTCTCAACGATGATGATGTATTGACCGTTGATGCGGGTGTTTCTGCTTATACTTCAGCTTCTTCGAGCAACATCAACCCGTTTAACAGCACTGGAGCTTCCGGCGGCGGCGGCGATGACGACGACGACGGTCCAAGAAATAACACCGGTAATTCGGCTCCAACCGGCACACCGTGGGCAGCATCATCAGGCGCTTCCAGAAGTGACGAACTTTTTTATCTGAATGCGGCATACAGCCACAGCTCGGAGAGTAGAAATTTCATCTGGAACTCGCATGTTTCCGTTTCCAATGAATACGACTATACATCCTTTGGTGTTGGTGGCGGTATTACCAAACTTTTCAACGAAAAAAACACCGAAGTTTCTCTGGGTGTGAATGCCTATTTTGACACTTGGCGACCCATTTATCCGACTGAACTGCACGAGTATTCAAAATATGGCAATGGTTTTCTCAATCAAGGATTTTTTCAGGGTGTGACGGTTTTGGATCAGAATGGAAATGCTTCAACCGCTTACAGACCAACCGGATTCAGTCAGCACAGCCAAACCAATCGAAATTCGTATGCGGCAACTTTGGGTTTTTCGCAAATCTTGACCAAGCGGCTGCAAGTTTCTTTGTCGATGGATGTTTTGTTGCAAGACGGTTTGCTGGCAACACCTTATCACCGAATATACTTTGCCGACAAACCCAAATTTTATATCGGCAATGCGGCATCCATTCCTTTTTATACCGACCCGCGCAACAAGGATGTCTTCCGTTTGGCTGACAATGTGGAACAGTTGCCAAACAATCGTTTCAAAGTGCCGGTAGGTCTGAGAGCCAATTATTACATCAGCGAAATGTTTGCACTTCGAACCTATTACCGCTATTATTACGATGATTGGGGAATCACTGCACATACGGCAAACTTTGAGTTGCCCGTAAAAATCACCCGAAGTTTCACGGTTTTCCCAATGTATCGATACTACACCCAAACACAGGCTGATTATTTCGCACCCTACAACCAGCATGTGTCCACCGAAAAATACTACACCTCCGACTACGATTTGTCAGCCTTCAACAGCAATCAGTATGGTTTTGGAGCGAGTTACACCGATATATTCACCAAGTTTAAGATTGGAACTTTCGGTTTGAAAAACATCGATGTTCGATACAACAATTACAACCGAAGCGACGGACTCAACGCCAACATTGTCACCTTTGGATTAAAGTTTATACAAAACTAAATCCGTAAATTATACTTTTCTACCTTTGATTTTGCCTTCGGACAGTTTCTCACCCAAACTTGTCCGACAGGTGGAATCGCTTTCACACCCAAACTCGCTATCTTTGTCTCATGCTGCATTTGTTTGAAAAAAATCTCGAAAATCATTTTCCCGACCTGCTCGGAAAAAAAATGCTTGTTGCGGTCAGCGGTGGAATAGACAGCATGGTTTTGGTAGATCTGCTTTTAGCACTCAAACAAAACATCGCACTGGCACATGTCAATTTTCAACTGAGAGAAGCCGAATCCGATGCCGATCAATTATTTTTGGAAACGTATGCGCAGAAAAATGAAATTCCTTGTTTTGTAAAATCATTCGACACCCGAACCTTTGTTAAATCTGAAAAACTATCTATTCAAGAAGCCGCTCGAAAACTTCGGTATGCCTGGTTTGAAGAATTGATAAAAACCCATCATTTTGATTATTTGTTGACGGCTCATCACTTAGACGACAGCCTCGAAACCTTTCTCATCCACCTGAGTCGTGGTACCGGAATCGATGGTTTGCTGGGGATTCCTGAGCGAAATGAGAAAATTGTCCGACCCTTGCTGATTTTTTCAAAGGCGCAAATTATCGCTTATGCCGATACAAGAAAACTCGCTTGGCGAGAGGACATCAGCAACCAATCAGACAAATACCTGCGCAACCGAATTCGGCATCATGTCGTGCCTGAGTTGAAAAAATTGAACGAAGATTTTCTCGGTAATTTTCAAAAAACATTGACACAACTTCAATCGAGTGCTGCTTTTATTAAAAATCAAATTGAAGATTTTAAGAACAACTATTTTCACAAAACAAAAAACGGCATCGAAATTTCATTGGAAACTTTATCGACCTACAAACCGGAAGATAGTTTTTTGTTTGAATTGTTTAAGCCCTACCATTTCACCGATTGGAAAGCCCTGAAAGAACTTTTGGCGGCACAATCGGGCAAGCAGCTTTTTTCGACCACGCATCGCTTAATAAAAGATCGCGACAAATTGATATTGATTGAATTGAATAATGAATCTTTTGAAGGAAAATATTTCATTGAAGGGAACAACACCGAAATCACACAACCGATACATCTGAAAATTTCCGATGCAAATGCGATTCAAAAGGGAGACAACTGCGAGATTTATCTTGATAAAAATTCGTTAAAATTCCCTTTAATCCTCAGAAAATGGCAACAAGGCGATTACTTTTACCCTTCCGGAATGGGCGGCAAAAAGAAAGTGAGCAAATGGTTTAAAGATGAAAAAATATCCTTGCCCGAAAAAGAAAACACCTGGATTTTATCCACTGAAAATCAAATCGTTTACTTGGTCGGAAAGCGTGCCGACCAAAGATTTTTAGCCGACGAAAAAACAGAAAATTTAATTCAAATAACCTATTACCCTACCTAAACTTCTCAAGAAAAATTATGAAAAACGTTTTTTCAATTTCAATAAAACAAATCATCACAGCCTGTTTAATTGTACTGCCTTTGTTTGTACAAGCACAAATTTTCCAACCTGTGAAATGGTCGGCAACTGCCGAAAACAAAACCGACCAGTCTGCAACGATTGTTTTAAAAGCCACCATCGACAAAGGTTGGCATCTCTATGCGCAACACATCGACGAAGGCGGCCCGATTCCGACTGAATTTGAATTTTTGAAACAAGAAGGAAACTACGGTTTGGTCGGCGAAACATCCGAAGAGAAAGGCATCGAACAATTTGATGCAATCTTTGAAATGAACATCAAGTATTTTGAAAATGAAGCCGTTTTCAAACAGCAAATCAAACTGTTGAATAAATCGCTCAACACCGTTGAAGTTGATGTCACTTTTATGGTTTGCGACGACACCAAATGCCTGCCGCCCGACACCGTGAGTATTCCTGTTTCTTTAACCGGAGAAATTACTTATCAAAAAGAGGTGCAAGAAACCAAAAGCGTTTTTCAAACTTCATTCCCGACAGAAACAGTAAAAAACACAACCCAAGGGAAACCCGTTCAGACCGAAAAAACACCGTTAAACAACCAGGGACTTTGGGCTATCTTTTTTATCGCCTTCCTTTCCGGTTTTGCCGCCTTGCTCACGCCTTGCGTTTTCCCGATGATTCCACTCACCGTGAGTTATTTTACCAAGCGCGGCGGTTCGCGAAGTAAAAGCATTCGCGATGCCGGATTTTATGGATTTTCCATCATCATCATTTACGTATTGCTCGGTACTTTGGTCACTTGGATTTTTGGTGCCGATGCACTCAACATACTGTCAACCAACTTTTGGTTTAACCTTGTTTTCTTTGCCATTTTGGTCATTTTTGCACTTTCCTTTTTGGGCGCGTTCGAAATTACCCTGCCGTCTGCTTGGGCAAATTCGGCAGACAGACAGGCCGACAAAGGCGGGGTTTTGGGCATTTTCTTTATGGCGTTGGCGTTGGCAGTTGTTTCCTTTTCCTGTACCGGACCCATTGTCGGCACGCTGTTGGTGCAAGCTGCTTCACAAGGCGGATTGGCTCCCGTAATCGGCATGCTCGGATTTTCATCGGCTTTGGCTTTGCCTTTTATGCTCTTTGCGCTCTTCCCGAATTGGTTGCAATCCTTGCCTAAATCGGGGGGTTGGTTGAATTCTGTAAAAGTAACTTTGGGCTTTTTGGAACTTGCGTTGGCATTCAAATTTTTGTCGAATGCCGATTTGGTTTTGCAATTGCATTATCTGGAAAGAGAAACATTTCTGGCGATTTGGATTGCGATTTTTGGCGCAATGGCATTTTACTTGTTAGGCCTCATCAAACTGGCACACGACCCGGACCAGGTAAAAATATCTGCCGGTAGGCTCAGTTTAGGACTTGCCACACTTGCTTTCACGCTTTACTTAATACCCGGACTTTGGGGTGCGCCACTCAAAATCATCAGCGGTTTTCCGCCGCCAATGCAATACAGCGAATCGCCCAACGGATTGGGAGCTAATGTCGGTACAAACGCAGCAAAATTGCCAGAAGATGCGGAATACGGCCCGCAGCAAATACCCGTTTTTACGGATTATGACATCGCTTTGGCTTATGCAAAAAAAGTTGACAAACCACTCTTGATTGATTTCACCGGTTTTGCTTGTGTAAACTGCCGGAAAATGGAAGAACACGTTTGGTCAGATCCCACGGTCAAAAACATTTTGACAAACAAAGTTGTACTGGTCTCTCTTTTTGTGGACGACCAACGAAAACTCCCTGAAAATAAGCAACATGTATCGCCGTCAACTGGCAAAAAAATTAAAACCATCGGAAACAAATGGAGTGATTTTCAGATTTCAAAATACAAAACCAACGCGCAACCTTACTATGTTTTGGTCAACCGCAACGAAGAAACACTACTCGACCCAATCGCCTATACGCCGGACGCAAAAATATTTGAAGATTGGCTTAACAAAGGAATCGAACAATTTTGAAAATATAATTTTAGTCAAATAATTTGAACCTCGCTTTGGACAGTAGGATTTCATTTATCGCATCCGCATAGACAGCGATTTATTCGATTGAATCAAAAAGAAAAAGAAATAAGATATATTTGTATGTTGTACGCAATGCAGATGAACTAAATTTATGAGAAATACTCTGATTTTAATTTTTATTTTTTTAACATTTTATGGTTTTTCCCAAAACCCTGAAATTAAACCTTACGTTGATAATTTAAGAAAAATAGAAAAGAAATCTGCTAAAGATTACATTTTACAACAGTTTAAAGAGCACGACATTGTAATTCTTTGCGAAAGAGACCACAGTGAAATTTCGCAATATGAGTTGATAAAAGAAATTTTGTCTGACAATTATTTTAAAGAAAATGTAAAAAACGTATTTACTGAAATTGGAGTTATAAATCTACAACCCGAAATAACCGAATTTCTAAAGACACGTGGATTGGACAGCCTTTATGTAGAAAAGAAACTAACTGAATTTCAACGAAATTCTACTTTCTATCCTATTTGGGAAAGATACAATTATCACTACTTCTTAAGAACTATTTATGACATTAACAAAAACTCTGAAAATCAAATTTCATACTATCCTTCTGATTCTGAGTTTGATTGGAAGAAAGTCAAAACTGTTGAAGACTATACAAGGATATATGAAATTGAAATTGAACCAAGAGACAGTTTAATTGCCTATAACATCATTAATAAATACGAAAAATTAAAATCTAAAAACAATAGTAAAGCACTCATCATCTTGAATTTTAGACACGCTTTTAAAATGCATACAATTACGCCAGACGATGAAGTTGTGGAAAATGCAGGAAAATATCTATATGACTATTTTGGAAATAAATCTGTAATTATTTTATCCAATCGTCCTGTTTTTTTCAGAAAAGAAAAAGATTGGGCTTATAAACTCATTCAAGGAGGAAAATGGGATGCATCTTTCAAATACCTGAAAATTGAGGATATTGGTTTCGATTTTAATAATTCGATTTTCGGAAACGATATTTTCGATTTACAACAAGTCAAAAATGAGTTGAAATACAAAGATGTATTTGACGGATTTGTATTTTATAACACAATGGAAAATCACAATTTAATAGAATTTTACGACGGACTGATTTCAAAAGATTTCGAAAAAGAATTTTTTAGAAGATATAAAATTCAATTGGAATATTTTGAGGATAGTGCAAGTATAAAAAAACTTGAAAATAAAGAATTTAGAGAAAATCTTATAAAAGAATTAAACACAACAAGAGAAAGAAAATATCCAAACATTAAACACTTAGTAGATAATAGAGATAAATATTTAAACGATTAAAACACTGCGTACAACAAAGCCGTATATAATTTATGCTTAAATTTGAACAAGTACATAATTACAAACACTCAATAAAAATATTGCTACGCCGCAAAAATCTCTGGTTTTTACGTCGCACAAATCATTATACAAACTCGGTAATCTTTCAATTTATTTTAAACAGATGGTTGAAAAAAATATAAGATGGATTCAACGTTTTGGCAACTTCAAGAAAGCTTTGATGTCATTCCGAAGAGCTGTTCAAATAGCGGATGAAAGACCTCTCAATGAATTGGAGCAACAAGGACTTATACAATCTTTTGAATACACACATGAATTGGCGTGGAAAACCCTGAAAGATTTTTTAAACCACAAGGGAGTTCAAGATTTATACGGTTCAAAAGACACTAACCGCAAAGCATTTAAAGAAGGTTTGATAAAAAACGGTACTGTTTGGATGGAAATGATTCAATGCAGAAATTTGACTTAGCACACCTATGACCAGGAAACTGCCGAGATGATAACCAGAAACATTCGAACCACATTTAATCAAGAATTTGAAGATTTGTTTGAACAATTAAACACCCGGCTTAATCAAAACTAGCACATGCAATTCGGACTTTCGACAGCTACCCTGCAAACTATTCAATCTGTTTTTGAGTGTAATCCCAAAATAGAAAGTGCAGTCATTTATGGCTCGAGGGCAAAAGGAAATTTCAAAGCAGGTTCAGATATTGACATCGTACTCTTTGGCAAAAACCTTGAATTATCAGATTTGTTTGAAATAGAAACGCGTTTAAGTGATACCTTTCTTCCTTATACTTTCGATTTATCCATCCATCACCATCATAAAAACAAAGAACTTCTCGAGCACATTGATACTGTTGGAAAGTTATTTTACAAAAAAAATGAAAATTAATCTAACCTAAAGTTACATCCATGAAAAAACTATTGCTTCTTTTTATTTGGGCGACCGCTCCCCTGCTCTTGGCACAAACCTATGATGTCAAAGAAAACTACAACAAACAGGAAGTCAGCATCGTTATGCGTGACGGCATCAAACTACACACGACGATTTACAGCCCGAAAGACACGTCTAAAAAATACCCTATTTTGCTGCAACGCACACCCTACAGTTGCGCACCTTACGGCTCTGACGAATTTCGAAAAAATATCGGGCCCAATCAAACCCTGATGCAGGAAGGCTACATCATTGTTTATCAAGATGTAAGAGGAAGATGGAACAGTGAAGGCGTGTATGATAACATGCGGGCTTTTATCCCAAACAAAAAGAAAAAGCAAACCGATGAAGCTTCCGATACCTACGATACAATTGATTGGTTGGTCAAAAAAGTGGCAAACAACAACGGAAATGTAGGCGTTTGGGGTATTTCTTATCCCGGATTTTATGCCACTTACAGCCTGTTATCCGGACACCCCGCACTGAAAGCGGTTTCTCCCCAAGCACCAATCAGTGATTTTTTCTTCGACGATTTTCATCACAATGGCGCGTATTTGCTGAGCTACTGGGTTGCGACTGCGCTTTTTGGATATGAAAAAACAACGCCAACCACGAAGGATTGGTATCAATTCCCCGATGTAAAAACCAAAGATGGTTATCAATTTTATTTAGACAACACGCCACTTTCCAAATTGGATGCCTATTATGACGAGAGCAATGTGTTTTGGCAACAGCTGAAAGATCATCCCAATTACGATGAATTTTGGCAATCGCGCGGGATTCTTCAACACCTCAAAGACATCAAACCGGCGGTGATGTTTGTCGGCGGACTTTTTGATGCGGAAGATCTTTACGGCCCGTTGAACAGCTATCAAACCATCGAAAAGAGCAGCTCCAATTACAACACCTTGGTCATGGGACCTTGGAGTCACGGCGATTGGGCGCGTGTTCGGGAAAGACAAGCCGTAGGAAACGTGTATTTTGGTGACAACATATCTGAAAAATTTCAAAAAGAGGTTGAAACCAAATTTTTTCATCATTTCTTAAAAGAAAATGGCGACGCCAATTCAGGTTTGCCCGAAGCGTACATTTTTGATACCGGTAAAAAAGAATGGGGGAAATTTGATCAATGGCCGCCCAAAAATATCGAAACCAAAAGTTACTCTTTGACGCGTCAAGGTGCGTTGGCAGAATTCGCTACGCGTGAGTTTTCTTTCCGAGAATTTGTGAGCGATCCGGCCAAACCGGTACCTTACAACGAAGATATTGAGATCGTTTTCACACCCCGAAAATACATGACAGACGACCAACGATTTGCTGCTCGTCGTCCGGATGTGTTGGTTTATGAAACGCCCGTACTCGACAATGACCTGACTTTTGTCGGCGACTTGTTAGCCAAACTTCGGGTGAGCACCACCGGCACCGATGCCGATTGGATAGTGAAACTTATCGATGTGTATCCGGCTGACCATGAGGAATATCCTGAAACGCAAGACCATTTGTCCATGAGCAACTACCACCAAATGGTACGCAGCGAGGTGATGCGCGGTCGATTCAGAAACAGTTTTGAAAAACCGGAGCCTTTCGTACCAGATGAAGTCACGGCGGTGGATATCAAACTACAAGATGTGTTGCATACCTTCAAAAAAGGACATAAAATTCAGGTTCAAATCCAAAGCACTTGGTTTCCACTGATTGATCTGAATCCACAGACTTTTGTGCCGAATATTTTCAAAGCCACCGAAAATGATTTTCAAAAGCAAACGCATCGGGTGTACAATTCATCAACGATTGAATTTCATGTTTTGAAGAACTAATTTCAACAAAACCTCTATTGAAGATT
>PHDQ01000305.1 GCA_002841025.1 Bacteroidetes bacterium HGW-Bacteroidetes-13
CCAAAAGTCAGAAATTTGGGATTGTAACCTAATTTTGACAGCAATAATTTGGTTTTTTTAAACAATTCCGACTGCCTTTCGATGGAATAGACTTTCAGTCCCATCGTGCAAAGTACCGCAGTTTGATAGCCTGAGCCCGTACCGATTTCGAGTATCTTATCACCGGGTTTAGCCATCAACAACGACGACTGAAAAGCAACGGTGTAGGGCTGCGAAATGGTCTGTGCTGCCGCTATCGGAAAAGCTTTGTCTTGATAGGCATGTGCCTCAAATCCGGAATCGAGAAACAAGTGCCTCGGAACTTTCCGGATGGCATCTAAAACCGCCCTGTCTTTGATGCCTTTTTCTTCGAGCAACAGGGCCAATTGATGCCGCATTCCCAAATGTTTTGATGTGTCTTTCAATGTAAAAATTTAAACTTTATAAAGTTAGACCTTAAAACTTCAAAAAAGAAATTTATCGCGAATTGTTATACTTTAAGGCTTACAAATATATAATAAATGTTATTTTTGTTTAAAACAAATAACCCATGCTCAAAGTTGGTGTATTAGGTGCCGGTCATCTCGGGAAAATTCATTTGAAGCTACTCAATCAATCTCCTTATTATGAACTGATTGGCTTCTATGATCCGGATCAAAAAAATGCCGAGAAAGTATCAAAAGAATTTGGCTATAAAAAATTTGACAGCATCGAAGATTTGGTCGAAGCGGTTGATGTGGTTGACATTGTCACACCCACGCTTTCACATTTTGACTGTGCCAAACTGTCCATCGAAAAAGGCAAACACCTTTTTATCGAAAAGCCCATCGCTAAAACGGTTGCTGAGGCTGAAACGATTATAAAATGGGCAAAATCCAAAGGTGTGAAAGGTCAAGTCGGTCATGTCGAAAGATTCAATCCTGCCTTTATTGCCGTCAAAGAAAAAATTGAGAATCCCATGTTTATCGAAGCGCATCGCTTGGCAGAATTCAACCCGAGAGGCACCGATGTTCCGGTTGTACTCGATTTGATGATTCACGACATCGATGCGATTTTGAGTGTTGTCAATTCAAAAGTGAAGAGCATACACGCCAGCGGCGTGGCCGTTATCAGCGAAACACCTGACATTGCCAACGCACGTATCGAATTTGAAAACGGCTGCGTGGCCAATCTTACCGCCAGCCGAATATCGCTGAAAAACATGCGTAAATCCAGGTTTTTCCAACGTGATGCTTATATCTCTGTTGACTTTTTGGAGAAAAACTGTGAAGTAGTCAAGATGAAAAACGCACCCAAAAATCCGGATGATTTTGCGTTGATATTACAGAATGCAGAAGGTGTTAAAAAACAGATTTATTTCGACAATCCGTCAGTCGCAACCAACAATGCGATTTTGGAAGAACTCAATACTTTTGCTGAAGCCATCCAAAACAACACCACACCCATCGTTACTTTGGAACAAGGTACGGAAGCTTTGCGCGTGGCTTTGCAAATAATGGATTGCTTTAATGCAAATTTCACGAAATTGTAAGGGCAGTGGACAAATAACAATCGGCAACCTGCCGGCAGGCGTGGAGACAGGAAACAAGAGACAAGAGACAAGAGACAAGAGACAAGAAGCAAGAAACGAGAAACGAGAAACGAGAAACCTGAAACTTGAAACCTGAAACAAGAAACAAGAAACAAGAAACAAGAAACAACCTGACTTCCGGCAGGCAGGGAAACCTCTACCAAATCAATGAATCAAATGAAAAACATCGCAGTTATCGGAGCAGGAACCATGGGAAACGGCATTGCGCACACTTTCGCACAGTACGACTATTCAGTAAACCTGATTGACATTTCTGAAGATTCACTTCAAAGGGGATTGAACATCGTTCAGAAAAATTTAGATCGAATGATTGCCAAAGGAACCATCGACGAGGCCAAGAAAAAGGCAACGCTCAGCAATATCAAAACGTTCACCGACCTCAAAAAAGGGGTTGAACAAGTCGATTTGGTCGTGGAAGCCGCCAGTGAAGATTTCGCAATCAAATCTAAAATATT
>PHDQ01000306.1 GCA_002841025.1 Bacteroidetes bacterium HGW-Bacteroidetes-13
AAGGAAGAACAATTTCAAGAAGGTTTTTTGCGGGAACTTTTCGTCTCCGTTTTGGGATACACGCTGAATCCGCAACCTAATTTTAACCTGACTACCGAATTAAAAAACATAGCCAACAGCAAAAAAGCAGACGGAGCAATATTGAAAGAATCAGATGCAATTGGAGTCATCGAACTGAAATCTACCAACACCACCGATTTAGATTCCATAGAATCGCAAGCGTTTGGCTACAAAAACCATCATCCAAAATGTGTTTATGTGATAACTTCCAACTTTGAGAAGTTGCGATTCTACATCCAAAATGCAGTTGACCACATCGATTTTGATTTGTTCAACCTGACGCGTGAGCAATTTTCGCTGATGTGGATTTGTCTGGCAAAAGACAATTTGATGAATGGACTGCCGCTAAAAATTAAAGAATCATCGGTATTACAGGAAGAAAATATCACCAAAAAACTTTATTCCGATTACGCCGCGTTCAGAGAGGACGTTTTCAGAAACTTAGTCAGCAAAAACCCGCAAACCGACAAACTTCTCTTGTTCAATAAAACACAAAAACTGTTAGATCGTTTTTTGTTTATATTCTTCGCCGAAGACAGGTTGTTGCTTCCGCCTAATTCAATAAGCGAGATTGTCAAGCAATGGACAGCCCTGAAAGAAGAACTCGATGAGTACGTGCCACTTTACGACCGTTTTAAAAAATATTTCGGTTATATGAATACGGGCTACAAAGGAAAGAAATATGAAATATACGCATACAACGGCGGTCTTTTTGCGCCCGATGAAGTGTTGGATAACATAGTTGTTGATGATGATATTCTCTATAAACACACCCAAAAGCTAAGCCAATATGATTTTGAAACCGATGTGGATGTTAATATCCTTGGGCATATTTTTGAACATTCGCTTAGCGAGATTGAAAGCGTACAAGCTGAAATTAAAGGCGAAAAAGTTGACAACCAAAAAAACCTGCCTGAACGACAGATTGGCAAACGAAAAAAAGACGGCATTTTTTATACACCCGAATACATTACCAAGTATATAGTCGAACACACAATTGGAAAACTTTGCAAAGAAAAAAGAACAGAATTAGGCATCGTTGATGAAGTATATGGCAAAGGCCGAAAAAGCCAAAAAAAAGATACAGTAAAAATTCTTGATGATAAATTGAATAGCTATCGCAATTGGCTTCTAAATCTAAGCATTCTTGACCCCGCATGCGGGTCAGGTGCTTTCTTAAACCAAGCTTTGGACTTTCTAATAACCGAACATCACAAAATTGATAATTTACGCACCCAACTTTTGGGAGGTGATATTGTCTTCTCTGATATTTCCACAGACATACTCGAAAAAAACATCTTTGGTGTTGACCTAAACGAAGAATCTACCGAGATTGCTAAACTCTCATTATGGTTGCGGACAGCCCAAAAAGGCAGAAAACTAAATAAGCTGAACAACAACATAAAATGCGGCAATTCTTTGATTGACGATCCAAAAGTTGCGCACGAAAAGGCTTTTGATTGGCATAAAGAGTTTCCTAATCTCTTTGAAGAAAAAAACAAAAAGGCTTGGCATATTACCACTGCAACGCACAATTCACGCTATTCTCAACGCATGTTCGATAACCATGTGAAATGGGGAGAACCTGTCTGGCTCACGGAAAGAGAAGAGGTAATTGTAACGGAAGTAATTTTCGAAATTGTCGAAAAAGACAACCTGAACATATTGGCGTATAATATCTGTGGCGACCACATACATATACTGCTCGTCTGTGAGGAAGAAGAAGTCCCCAGTATAGTAGGAAAGATGAAGGCTATGTCTTCGAGAGCCTGTAACATCGAAATGGGTAGAACGATTCCCGGTACGACCTCCGATGTTACAACAAGGGGGCATGCCCCCTTGTCCTCCAAATCCGGAGAGATTCCTGTCGCCCCCTTGTCCTCCGAATCCGGGGAGATTCCTGTCGCCCCCTTGTCCTCCGAATCCGGAGAGATTCCTGTC
>PHDQ01000307.1 GCA_002841025.1 Bacteroidetes bacterium HGW-Bacteroidetes-13
GATGTTATCGCCATAATCAATCCAAAGAAAATCATGATGGCAAAATCACGGTGAAATTGAATGTCTTCGGTGAGATAAAACACGTCTGGCAAAATTGGAATCAAAAATTTCCGGACGCAATACACAACCACAAATGCCGGAAAGGCAAAAACCAAACCGGTTTTGAGTTCTACCAACTTCTTACGGTAGTTATTGATTGCCCCTGTCAATGACGTTGTCCCAACCACAAAAAGTGAATATGCAGTAGCCGTTACCGGGTTGAGGTGAAACAAATAAACTAAGATTGGCAATGTAAGTATGGAGCCTCCACCGCCTAACAATCCCAAAACCAATCCGATAAAAACCGCACCGATGTATCCGAATATGTAGGTTACTGACATCGAAAAAAATAGTTTAAAAGTTAACTGCAATGATAGATCATTTGACAATATAGATTGTAACTAGGGTTACATTGGCGACGAAATACAATGGATAAATTTACACAATCGAAACTTAATTATATGAAAAAAAATTTGGGTTCTCCTGACAAAATCGTACGTTTTATCATTGCACTAATCGCTCTAATATTATTTTTCACAAATTCGCTCTCAGGTTGGCAAATGTATGCAGTCTTGGCAGTCGGTGCCGTCATGCTTATCACCGCACTGATAAATTTCTGTCCGCTTTACGCCATATTCGGTATGAAGACTTGTAAAAATTAATCGAATCCGTCTGGACAACTTTTTGTTTCAAGGATAAATATTCACTTCCGGCAAAAGCTGGATGCCGAATATTTTAAATACGGTTTGCTGAATTTTATCCGATAAAGCCAAAATATCTCGGCCTTTGGCGTTGCCGTAATTTACCAAAACCAAAGCCTGTTTGGTGTGGACACCCGCATCGCCAAATCGTTTTCCTTTGAATCCCGCTTGTTCAATCAACCATCCGGCAGGGATTTTTACCAAATCGCCGACTTCGTAAAAAGGCATATCCGGGTATTTTTCTTTTAAGGATTGAAATATCGTCTTTTCAACAACAGGATTTTTAAAAAAACTGCCTGAATTCCCAATCATTTTTGGGTCGGGAAGTTTTTGTTGTCGTATGGAAATTACTGCTTTTGAAATAGCTGAAGGTGTCGGGTTTTCAACACCTTGAAGAGTGAGCTCGGTTTGGATGGTTCCATAATCGGTTTTTAGCAAATGATTTTGCTTTGTCAAACAGAAATAAACCGCCGTGATGATGTATTTGTTTTTGAATTTGGTTTTAAAAACAGAGTGGCGGTAATCGAATTCGCATGCTGCTTTGTCAAATGTTTTGAGGATGCCGGTCTCGATTTCCACTGCATCACATCGCACGAAGGAATCTTTGAGTTCCACGCCGTACGCCCCGATATTTTGAATGGGCGCAGCACCCACACTACCCGGAATCAGTGACAGATTCTCCAAGCCGCCCAAACCGTTTTCTAAACTCCAAAGCACAAATTCGTGCCAGACTTCACCCGCCATGGCTTTTACCAAAACACAGTTTTCAGCATCATAAGTGTCGATAATTTCTTTTCCTTTGAGGTTGATGTGCAAAGTGAGCCCGGGCACATCTTGCGTCAACAACAAATTGCTCCCGCCACCCAAAACAAACAAATCTTTTGTTGCATATTTCAAAAGGGTCTCACGGAGTTTATCAATGTGGTTAACCGAAATAAAATTTTCGGCAACTTGGTCAATTCCAAAAGTATTGTACGCTTTGAGAGAAAAATTTTTTTGGGGTTCGGCGAGGTTCATCAGGACACGGCTATTTTTTTGGATATGTGTTCTTGATAGGCCGGAATGGCTATTTTGAGAATGTCAACGGCTCGTTTCAAATCGTCAATTTTAAGGACATAAGCAATCCGGATTTGGTTTAAACCAGTATTGGGAGTTGCATAAAAGCCTGCTGCCGGAGCTACCATCACCGTTTCTCCATCCAACTGAAAATCTTCGAGCAGCCACTGTGCAAATGCGTCCGCATCG
>PHDQ01000039.1 GCA_002841025.1 Bacteroidetes bacterium HGW-Bacteroidetes-13
AAAAGTATTGGATGTGGGTTGTGGCGCGGGAAGCCACAGTTTGTATTTGCAGCGCGAAAAAAAATTAAGCGTGACCGCCATCGATTTGTCTGAAAATGCGATAAAAGTCTGCCGACTCAGAGGCGTGAGCAATGCCGGCGTACAAGATTTGATGACATTGACCGATGAAAAATACGACACCATATTGCTTTTGATGAACGGCGCGGGCATGTGTGGAAAATTGAAAAATATTGCGAAGTTTTTAATAAAATTGAAATCCTTGTTGACTGAAAATGGTCAGATTTTGGTCGATTCGTCCGATATCATTTACATGTTTGACGATGATGAAGACGGTGGAAAATGGATTCCTGGCGATACAGAATATTACGGAGAAGTGAAATACACGGTTTCCTACAAAGGCGAAACCGAAAAACCTTTTGATTGGTTGTACATCGACTACAACACCTTGCAAAACGCCGCTCATGCAAACGGTCTCAACTGCGAACTCGTGTTGGAAGGCGAACATTTTGATTATTTGGCGCGGTTGACAGTGCCAAAAGGATAAGGAACAAAACCTGATTGAAATTTTATTACTGCAAAATGTTTCTGTTAAAAGAATAATAGATTATACAAATTATGTAAATTTGATAAAAAACAACATGGGACACGAGGCAATAAAATTAGAGATTATCGAGTGGCTTGCAAAACTTGATGACAGTGAAACAATTGAATACCTGAAAATTGTAAAGGATTCAAGGACAATCGACAATGATTGGTGGAATGATTTGGCAGACGCACAAAAAGATGGAATTGAAAGAGGTCTTGACGAAATTAAAAGAGGTCGTACCATTTCTCATGAAGATGTTAAAAGAAGGTATGGCTTATAAATTGCGTTGGTCGGAGGAATCCGTAAGAAACCTTGAGAATATTTAAAGGGCATAAATTCTAAATGGAGTGATAAAGAAGAGGTCAACCATTTCAAAATAAAATTGAGTCATCAGTTAGATTTGATAGCTCAAAATCCTTATATGTTTCCGGTTTCATCTTTTAAGACTGATTTGAGAAAAGCTGTTTTGAGTAAACAAACCACAATATTCTACCAAGTTACCGATGATATAATCTATTTGGCATATATTCACTTGAACAGAAAAAGCATAGACGGGATTAAATGATTCGCTTTTTTTCATAATTGAAAATCTATAACAAAGGTATTTGATGATACATTTTGTTAATATTTACCGAGTCTAAGGAATATTCAAATACTTATGTGTTTGGAGCGAAATCCGCCATTTCGGATTTTTCATCACATAATCCACTATTTCGGGCATCATCTTCTCTCTCCGACTCCATTCGGGTTGCAAGAATAGTTGACAATCCGGTCGGACGTGCCGAGCTTGTTCTTCCGCAAATATAAAATCGTGTTGGTTGAAAACAATCACCTTGAGCTCATCAGCCTTTTCATAAATTTCAGGAACGGGTAATTTGTTTTTTTTGGGTGACAAGCAAATCCAATCCCAAACACCTGTCAGCGGATAAGCACCCGAAGTTTCTATATGGATTTTAGCACTTTTTGCTTTGAGTGCATGTGTCAAAACCGTCATGTCCCAAGTGAGAGGTTCCCCGCCTGTAACCACGATGGTTTTTGAGTGTTTAAGTGCTTCGTTCACAATCTTATGCGTATCGGTAGCCGGATGAAGTTTCGGATTCCAACTTTCTTTCACGTCACACCAATGGCAACCCACATCGCAACCGCCTACACGGATAAAATAGGAAGGCGTACCCGTGTGAAAGCCTTCGCCTTGTACGGTATAAAAAGCTTCCATCAACGGAAGCATCAGACCTTGATTGACCAAATCTGTTTCATTCTTTATCATTGGGCAAAATTACATTAATTTTAATTCATCCAAAGTAAGCATGCGGCAACCTTTTTTCTTAAAATATTTAGGAATAATTTAACTTTAGTTGCATATACAACTAAAATGGTTTGGATATTTTTGTCGTTTGTTTTAATCCAATACAATTCTTTTGATTTCAGTAGATTTTGACGATACGTTGATTCCTTGGGTCGCCCGATTAAACCTTGAGTTCACTTATTTGTCTAACAAGAAGTTTCGGGAGCAGCATATCAATTTGTCTAAAGAGCAATGGATTGTTTTGAAGTATCTGAATCAACAAGACGGACTCACGCAAAACGATTTGGCTTTTATCACACACAGAGACAAAACATCTATGACGAGATTGATCAACAACATGGAGAAAAAGGGTTACATCCGCAGAGAGATTTGTGAGCAAGATCGGCGTATCAATCACATTTTCATCAAAAAATCCGGACGCGATATTCTCTACCAGACCGTACCCATTATGACTGAGCTCATTCGTATGATGCAAGATGGTGTTTCTTCTGATATTATAGAAGAAACCATCAAAACCTTAAAAAAAGTTCAAATTAACCTTAAACAAATTTCCGAACAAACGCATATTGAAACATGAGAAACATCATCAACATCATCATCAGTGCCGTCATCCTTTTAGCCGCCATTTTCTTTGGAAAATACCTTATTGACAGCCAAAACGTAATTCCTCCGAAACCGCCCATGGTGGTACAAAAAGTTTTTGTTGATACGGTATTTAACAAAACTTTACCGGTAATCGTCACGGCTAACGGAAATTTGGTTGCGCTCAAAAAAGTTGAACTCTACGCGGAAGTTCAAGGCGTGCTGCAATCTACCGGAAAACTGTTTAGAGAGGGTCAACACTACAATGCGGGTGAAAGTCTGTTGCGCTTAGATGCTTCCGAGTTTTACGCGTCTGTGCAATCACAAAAAAGCAGTTTTTACAACCTGATTGCTTCGGTCATGCCCGACTTGAAACTCGATTATCCGCAGTTTTTTGGAAAATGGCAAGCTTATCTGAATGGTTTTGATATCAACAAGTCAGTACCGAAACTGCCCGAAATCACCTCTGAGCAAGAACGATTGTTTTTGGCAGGAAGAAATGTTATTTCTACCTATTACAATATCAAAAATCTCGAAGAACGATTGTCAAAATATTCAATTCGAGCTCCTTTTTCCGGGGTGTTGACAGAAACTTTGGTCACCGAAGGAACCTTGGTCAGAAGTGGTCAGAAGTTGGGGGAATTTATCGATCCGAGTGTTTACGAACTCGAGGTTTCTGTCAATAAATCATTTGCTGAGTTTCTCAAATTAAATGAAATTGTCACCCTCAATAACATCAACAAAACGCAGACCTATCAGGGGAAAATCGCGCGTATCAATCCACGGGTCGATTTAAATTCTCAAACCATCACCTGTTACATCAGTGTGACAGGGAGCAATTTACAAGAGGGTCTTTATTTGGAAGCGGCAATCAAAGGAGAAGATATCGATGAGGTGATTGAAGTTCCGCGGAGTATATTGCGCGACGACAAACAATTGTTTGTGGTTAAAAATGACACCCTATTAGATATCATTGATGTGAACCCTGTTTATTTTGGCAATCAAAGTGTCATCATTAAGGGAATTCCTAACGGAACCAAAATATTATCGAAGTCTGTGCCCGGTGCTTATGCAGGGATGCTTGTGGAAATTTTACCTGAATAAAAAACACATCTATGCAAAAATTCATTGAATACTTTATCAAATATCCCGTAGCGGTAAGAGTTTTTATACTCTTTTTTATACTTTTTGGATTTCTGGGATTTTTCTCCATGAAATCTTCTTTTTTTCCGTTGACAGATTCAGAAATTGTCACCATTAGTGCGGTCTATCCGGGAGCTTCGCCCCAAGAAATTGAAGAAGGCGTTGTGGTGAAGATTGAAGACAACCTGAAAGGTTTGGTTGGTGTCGATCGGGTAACTTCTGTTTCCAGAGAAAATTCTGCATTAATCACCGTTGAAAAAGAAAAAGATGCTGATATCGACGTGGTGTTGGCCGATGTAAAAAATGCAGTTGACCGAGTGCCTTCTTTCCCCACAGGAATGGAACCTTTGGTGGTGGCAAAAGTTGAAAACATTCGACAAACCATCAGCTTTTCGGTCAGTGGCAAAAACATAGATTTGGCTACACTCAAACAAATCACCCGAAGTATTGAGAACGATTTACGCGCCTTAGACGGCATTTCTCAAGTGGATATAACGGGCTATCCGGAAGAAGAAATTGAAATTGCCGTCAGAGAAACCGATTTGTTGGCTTACAACCTCAGTTTTCAGGAAGTAGCACAAGCCGTTTCCCGTGAAAATATTTTAATCACCGGGGGAAACATCAAAACAGAAGCCGAAGAATATTTGATCAGGGCAAACAACCGCTCCTATTTCGCAGACCGCATCAACGATATCGTCGTGCGATCGGACAATTCGGGTCGCGTTATTCGGCTGAGCGATGTAGCCTCAGTGCGAGACCGTTTTGAAGAAACACCCAATGCATCATTCTACAACGGAGATGTTTCGGTCAATGTGAATATCAGCAACACCAACAGCGAAGATTTGGTTACGACTGCCGAACAAGTAAATCTATACGTTGAAAATTATAACCAGAGCCACAACAATGTTCAGCTAAATGTAGTAAATGACTCATCCATCACGTTAAATCAGCGAACCAAACTTTTGTTGAGCAATGCACTCTTTGGAGTCACTTTGGTTTTTATCATTTTAGCGATTTTTCTGAATATTCGGATGGCTTTCTGGGTAGGTATCGGTATTCCACTTTCCTTTTTGGGCATGTTTGTTTTTGCAAACCTTTTAGGCATTACCATCAATCTACTTTCCCTCTTCGGTATGATTGTCGTAGTCGGGATTTTGGTGGATGACGGTATCGTGGTTGCAGAAAACATCTATCAGCATTTTGAACGGGGAAAATCACCTGTTCGCGCGGCAATTGACGGAACAATGGAAGTGGTTGCGCCCATTCTTTCATCAATACTAACCACGATTTTAGCCTTTTCCATCTTTTTGTTTTTAGATGGACGAATAGGAGATTTTTTCAGTGAGGTGTCCAAAATCGTGATGTTAACATTGGCTGTTTCACTCATCGAAGCCCTGCTCACGCTACCTGCGCATATTGCACACTCCAAGGCATTGGTTCACGCATCAGACTTAGAGACAAATAAAAGTTTGATTGACAGAGCTTTGGACAAATTCAAAATTGTGAATCGCTACGCTGACATAGCCATGGATTTTATGCGAGACAAGTTCTACGAGCCGGTACTGACTGCGTTTATGAGAAATAAATTGATCACAATTTCTGGTTTGTTTGCACTTTTGATACTTACTTTGGCTTCCATGTCCAGCGGAATTATCGGTAAATCACTTTTCCCGAGGGTTGCCAGTGATCGCGTTGTCGTTACACTTGCCATGCCGGAAGGAACCAATGCCAAGATTACAGATTCCATCATTAGTATGATTGAAGCCAAGGCTTGGTTGGTCAATAAAGATTTGACGGAGAAGCAAACCGGTCATAAACAAGTAGTCGAAAATATCATCAAACGTCTCGGGCCGGGTTCTTCAAACGCATCATTGCAAATCAATTTATTGCCCGGTGAAGAACGCGATTTAGAATCTTTTGTCATTACCAATGCTGTTCGCGATAAAGTGGGCCCAGTTTATGGAACCGAAACCCTGACTTTTGGTTTTGGCGGTAACTTTGGTGGCAGTCCGGTGTCAGTTTCTCTGTTGGGTAACAACATTGAACAGCTTCGCTTAGCCAAAAGTGAACTCAAGAAAAGCATGGCAGAAAATCCGATGCTCAAGGATGTCAACGACAATGACCCTGAGGGCATCAAAGAAATACGTGTTAAACTAAAAGACAACGCCTATCCAATCGGGTTGGATTATCAAACCGTGATGGCACAAGTGCGGAATGGTTTTTTTGGATTTCAAGCCCAACGTTTTCAAAGAGGTGAAGACGAGATTAAGGTATGGACTAGATACGAACGTTCCAATCGGTCATCTATCAATGACTTAGATGATATGCGAATTATTTCCCCTACCGGTGAGCGGGTGCCTTTTTCAGAAATTGCCGAATATGAAATAGTTCGCGGCGATGTTGCCATCAACCATTTGGATGGTTTGCGGGAAATTCAAATCAACGCTGACTTGGAAAACCCGAATTCAAACTCCGGAGCTATTTTAGATGATATCAAAAACAATGTAGTCCCGGCGATTCTTAAAAAATACCCTTCGGTGAAGGCTTCCTATGAAGGACAAAGCAGGGAGGCAGACAAAATTCAAAAATCAGCCTCAAAGGTTTCTTTCGTCATCATCTTTTTGATTTTTGTAACCATTGCGTTTACCTTCCGTTCGATGAGTCAGCCCATCATATTGATGTTGTTGATACCTTTCAACATCATTGCAGTCGCATGGGGACACTGGCTTCACGATTTCCCAGTCAATATATTGTCGTGGTTGGGAATCATCGCCCTGATTGGTGTTGCGGTCAATGACGGCTTGGTTTTGATCGATAAATTCAATAGATTACTGAGAGAAGGCGTTAAGTTTGAACCGGCACTCATCCAAGCTGGAAAGGCGAGATTTAGAGCGATTTTTCTAACCACAATAACGACCGTTGCGGGAATGGCTCCACTTTTGGCAGAGAAAAGCAGACAAGCGCAGTTTCTCAAGCCGATGGCAATTTCTATTTCGTACGGAATTGCATTTGGCACACTTTTGACGCTGTTTATATTGCCTATTTTTCTGTCTTTTAACAACAGTTTAAAAGGAAACGTCAAGTGGTTGATCACCGGCAAACGCGTACCGCGTGAGGATTTAGAAAATGCGATTAAAGAACTTAAAGCAGAACAAGAAGATGATCAAATTACCCAATAATTACGCAGCACTTTTTATTTTTTTGTCACTGTCAAACGTTACTTTGCAGGCACAGGAGATTTTGACCAAAGATGAAGCGGTCAAAATCACCTTAGAAAATAACTACGGCGTTCAGGTTGCCAAAAACGATGTCAAAGTTGCCGACAACAATGACGGCTTGCTCAACAGTGGTTATTTACCTACGGTTTCGGCAGCCACCAACGCGACCTATGTAAGAGACCACAACAATACGGCTACTTTCAGGGATGGTACCAACACGGTGCTCATCAATGCAGAATCTCGTCGATACAACGCAAACGGAACGATCAGTTATACACTTTTTGACGGATTGGGCAGAATGTATAATTACAAACGATTGAAAGAATCGCATCAACTTTCCGAATTGCAAGCGAGGCAAACCATCGAGCAAACCATTTTTCAGCTGATGACCGGATATTTTGACGTGGCTCGACTCAAACAAACGGCAGAAACGGCGCAGCAATCCTTGCAAATCTCAAGAAATAGATTGACACGCGCCAAATATGTTTACGAATACGGGCAAAACACCCAACTCGATGTGCTCAATGCCGAGGTCGATGTCAACAACGACAGCATCGCGTATTTGAACACGAATCAGCTATATATGAATGCCAAACGCGATCTCAATTTTGTCATGGGTCGTGAAGTTCGAACCGATTTTGATGTAGATACTACCGTGGTATTTATTCCGCCGCTCAATTTGGAATTGTTGATAGAAGAAGCCAAAAAGAACAACGTTTCACTCCTACAAGCAGAGAGCAATATCAACATTCGCAAGTATGACTTAAAGGTCAATCGCTCGTCATTTCTACCAACCTTAGGGGTGTCTGGTAGTTACAATTGGGCAGAATTTCAAAACAACTCTTCTGCTTTCTTACAAACACAAGAGACTAATGGTTTTTCGGGTACAGCTACTTTGAGTTGGAGTATTTTTAATGGAGCCGATATCAACCGGGTGAAAAACGCCAAAATTGCCATTGAAAGCGAGGAAATCCGCAAAAAACAAGCCGAGCAACAGGTGGTTCGCGATGTGTCGAATGCTTTTGAAACGTATGAAAATCAATTGTATGTTCTACAAACGCAAGAGAAAAACCTATTGACCAACAAACGTAATTTTCAGCGATCTGAAGAGCAATTCAAATTGGGTCAAATCACTTCCATCGATTTTCGCACGGCGCAAATCAATCTCATCAATGCCAAAATCAATCGCGATACCGCCAAGTTTGATGCCAAGTTAGCGGAAATCAACTTGTTGCAGTTGTCCGGGAAATTGTTGGATGTGGCGTTTTAATACAAACGCGAAAGTTGATGCTTTCCGGTTGCTTATGACAAGAGCGTTGGCTTCGGCTCTGCCCAGCTGCCACAGAGTTGAAGAATTCTTTATTCTTAAATTTTAAACCCTGTTTCCGTTAATTAACCCTACCGCACCAACTTCTTGTACTTGATTCGTTTCGGAATCAAATCGCCACCCAAACGCTTTTTCTTGTTTTCTTCATAGTCGGAGAACGAGCCTTCGAAGAAATACACTTCGGAGTTGCCTTCAAAAGAGAGGATGTGCGTGCAAACCCGATCTAAAAACCAACGGTCGTGAGAGATAATCACCGCACAGCCGGCAAAGTTGTCAAGTCCTTCTTCCAAAGCGCGCAAGGTATTGATGTCCAAATCGTTGGTGGGTTCATCGAGTAGCAATACGTTGCCTTCTTCTTTGAGTGCCATCGCCAGATGCAAGCGGTTGCGTTCGCCACCGGACAGCGTACTGACTTTTTTGTTTTGATCGCCGCCCGAGAAATTGAATCGACTCAAATAGGCTCTTGAGTTGACCATGCGTCCACCCATCATGATGAGTTCCTGCTCGTTTGCAAAATTCTGCCAGATGGTTTTGTCCGGATTGATGTTGGAGTGCGATTGATCTACATAAGCAATTTTCACAGTGTCGCCCACTTCAAAACTTCCTTTTTCCGGTTTTTCTTCCCCGACAATCATTCTGAAAATGGTGGTTTTTCCCGCTCCATTTGGCCCGATGATGCCGACAATACCTGCTTGTGGCAAACTGAAATTGAGGTTTTCATATAGCACTTTATCGCCGTATGCCTTCATCACGCCCTTGGCTTCGATGACATTGGTTCCGAGTCTCGGGCCGTTCGGGATGTAGATTTCTAATTTTTCCTCCGCTTGTTTTTGGTCTTGGTTGAGGAGCTTTTCATAGTTGCTCAAACGGGCTTTTTGTTTGGCTTGCCGTCCTTTGGCAGCCATCCGAACCCATTCCAATTCGCGTTCGAGTGTCTTTTGACGTTTGCTGGCGGTTTTTTCTTCCTGCGCCATCCGTTGTGATTTTTGTTCCAACCAAGAGGAGTAATTCCCTTTCCACGGAATGCCTTCACCCCGGTCGAGTTCCAAAATCCAACCAGCCACGTTGTCCAAAAAATAACGGTCGTGGGTCACGGCAATGACTGTTCCTTTGTATTCTGACAGATGGTGTTCTAACCAATGTACGGATTCGGCATCCAAGTGGTTGGTTGGTTCGTCCAACAGCAACACGTCGGGTTCTTGAAGCAGCAATCGGCAAAGTGCCACGCGTCGGCGTTCGCCACCCGACAAAACTTTGATGGGCGTGTCGGCATCGGGTGTGCGGAGTGCATCCATCGCGATTTCGAGCTTGGTGTCTAAATCCCAAGCGTTGGTTGCGTCGATTTTATCTTGCAACGCGGATTGTCGGTTCATCAATTTATCCATCTTGTCCGGATCGGAATAGACTTCTTCCAAACCGAATTGGTCATTGATGGCGTTGTATTCATCAAGGATGGCGACGGTCTCCGCGACGCCTTCTTTCACGATATCGATGACGGTTTTGTTTTCGTCCAAAAGCGGCTCTTGCGGAAGATATCCGACCGTGTAGCCCGGAGAGAACACCACGTTTCCTTGAAAATTTTTCTCTTCGCCGGCAATGATTTTAAGCAAAGTTGACTTACCCGAACCGTTCAGACCGAGTATGCCGATTTTTGCGCCGTAGAAAAAGCTGAGATAAATGTTGTTAAGCACAGGTTTGTTTGCGCCGGTGTAAGTTTTGGAAACCCCCGACATGGAGAAAATTACTTTTTTATCGTCTGACATGTTAGCTTGGTTTGAAAAAGTGTAAAGTTATAAGAATAAAATATTCCCTCTATAAATAAAGGATGTGTTTTTGGCAAACAGTTGCTATCCCTTTTTGTTGGAAAAACTGTAGAAGTTCAAAAAAATCCCAACAGCAGTTAACACACCTGCAAGGGTTTGTAACCGATTTGATTCAGGAAATTGCACAACAAAATAAATACCAAGCCCCAACGTTACAAGGCTGATACCATAAAGTAAATAAGTTAGTTTCATCTGTTTATTTTATTTGCCTGCCTGCCTGCCGGCAGATTTTTAATTGGTCAGACCTGCCCGCCGGCAGGCAGTTGTAACATCCATAATCATTCTCCTGTGTTTCAAAATTGCTTTGCATGTATGTTTCATAAAATGCAATAAAAATTACAATTTTCTAAGTCCGATAAAAACCCATGCGACGACCAAAAATCCGAGTCCGCTGATGAAGGGCGGCAAGATGATTTTGTCTGGTTTAATCGCGCCGAGATAAATCATCACAGCACCGAAAATGAACATCAGCAGTGCGCCAATAGTCAATATATTTTGTTTGCTCATGGTCTTTTATTTTTAGGTTTTTACAAATGTAATGATTTTCAATTTTCTGTCGAAATCAAAAGTTGGGATTATTCAATGGCTTTATCTAAAAATCCCACGCAAATATTTCGTAAATTGCGCATTCAATTTTGATGGATGATTTCTCTCCAATTTCCGGACTTCCGGTCAAGAAGGAATGGCTATTTAGTTTCTTTAAAATTGTCATTTTATGATTGCTTCTAAAAAATCTACCTCCGAACATTTTGTCGAACTCGAAGAACGCTACGGCGCACACAATTACCATCCGCTTCCGGTTGTTTTAAACCGAGGTGAAGGCGTTTTTGTCTGGGATGTGGACGGGAAAAAGTACTACGATTTTCTCTCCGCCTATTCTGCGGTCAACCAAGGTCATTGCCATCCGAAAATTGTTCAAGCACTGACAAATCAAGCACAAAAACTCACGCTTACTTCACGGGCTTTTTACAATGATAAACTGGGTGAATTTGAAAAATTTGTGACACAATACTTTGGTTTTGACAAAGTTTTACCGATGAATACAGGTGCGGAAGCCGTCGAAACCGCTATCAAAATCTGCCGGAAATGGGCTTATGAGAAAAAAGGAATTGCCGAAAACGACGCACAAATCATCGTTTGTGAAAACAATTTTCACGGACGCACGACCACGGTCATTTCTTTCTCCAATGATGAAAATGCCCGTAAGAATTTTGGTCCCTACACGCCCGGATTCATCAAAATTCCATACGATGACACGACTGCCTTAGAAAGAGCCTTGAATTCCACCCCGAACATCGCCGGTTTTTTGGTCGAACCCATACAAGGTGAAGCAGGCGTTTACACACCAAATGTCGATTATATCCGCAAAGCAAAAGCACTTTGCCAACAAAAAAATGTGCTGTTCATCGCCGATGAAATTCAAACAGGCATTGCCCGTACGGGATCACTTTTGGCGGTATGCGGGAATTGCACTTGTGAGCAAGCTTGCGAAAAACAAGCTACTTATACACATCCCGATCTATTGATACTCGGGAAAGCGTTGTCCGGCGGAGCTTATCCGGTGTCTGCGGTACTCGCAGATGATGAGATCATGAATGTCATCAATCCCGGCCAACACGGTTCGACTTTTGGTGGAAATCCCATCGCGGCAGCTGTCGCCGTCGCTGCCTTGCAAGTAGTTTCCGATGAGAAATTAGCGCAAAATGCACGTCGTTTGGGACGGCTTTTCAGGGATAAAATGAATGAATATATCCAAAAAAACAAGTTGGTAAAATTGGTTCGCGGCAAAGGCTTGCTCAATGCCATCGTCATCAATGACAGCGAAGACGGATCGATGGCGTGGGATATTTGTGTGGCTTTGATGCACAACGGTCTGCTGGCAAAACCCACCCACGGCAACATCATCCGTTTTGCACCACCACTGGTGATGACCGAAACACAATTGTTGGATTGTGTGGATATCATTTGTCGAACGCTTCGTCAATTTGAAAAATAATCCGATGGATAAATCTTCCAAACGCTCGCTGTTGTATTTGATTTTGATGCTCGTAAGTGCAGGCTTACTTTTCTATATTCAAGGCAACAAAAACGTGAACCAGGTATGGATGATTCCGGCTTTTGCAGGACTGATGTTCGCAATCTATAAGACTTCACTTTTTTCAGGTGAAAAACCTTCAAAAGAATCAAACTCCGAACAAGACGATGAAACACCCATGATATAACATTCTCACATAGGACGATGATTATGTAGGGTGTTCCACCTGCCCGTCCGTTCAGGCGGGTGTGACCGCTGAAAAGCAATAAAATAAACACATGAAAACAAAACACTTTGAAATAGGTGATTGGGTCGAGGCCATCGATCAGGATTTTAAAGGTGTGGTGGTCGAAGTCAGATTTCCCGATTCGGTACAAATAGCTACACCTGACGGATTTGAATTGCCTTTTCACTTTGATGAATTGATCAAAGTCTCAAACAGCATCACAAAAACTGACATGGCTCTGAGCATGATGTCATCAAATCCGAAAGATGCAGATGCAATTAAGCAAAGACCCAAATTGAGTCGGAAAAGACCCAAAACGACCCCGCCAATGGAAGTCGATTTGCACGCTGAGAAGTTGACACAGAAACACAAAAGTCTGTCGAACTACGAAATCCTGGAGCTTCAGTTGACCACAGCCAAGCGCAGATTGGAGTTTGCCTTTGCCAAAAGAATCCCGCGAATCGTATTCATTCACGGAGTCGGTCAAGGTGTGCTTCGGGCAGAATTGGAATTTTTACTCAACAAATACGAAGATGTGCGCTATTCGGATGCCGATTATGCCAAGTATGGAATGGGTGCTTTGGAAGTCAACATTCTCCAAAAGGGTTTTACTTTACTTTAGGAATTTCGATAAAACCGTACAACAGATTTTCTATCCGGATTTCTTTGTCGCCTTGCGCTAAATTCACGTTGAGTAGATTGATGGTATGCGTGAAACTGAGGGTGTCTCCTGCTTCGTTCATGTTGGCGCGCGTGTCTATCGAAGCTACGCCACCGGTTGAGATAAATTCGCTTTGCGCAACAGGGTCGATAGGTTGTATGGCTGCACAGAAAAAAGTTTTATTCACATTGTCCGAAAAACTTCGGTAAACGAGTTGGCCACTATTTAGGGTCGCTGTTTTTGGGGTGTCACCGGTTATGCTTTCGTTTAATAAATTTTGGCTGAGGTTGAGAATCATCACCTCGTTTTGCGTGATGTTGTAGAGTGGGAAAGGACGGGTATTGTCGCAAGTAAACAATTGAGACGGATCGACTGTCAAGGCCGATGCCTCAATATTGCCATCATCGCAGGATGAAAAAGCAAACATTACCAACATGACCAAAAAATATCTCATATAAAATCTTTTCAGCAAAAATAAGATAAATCTGTGAATCGAACTTGTTAATTATCTTTACCCGAAAATAAACGTGTTTTGAAAGAATTATGTAACTATTCAACTATTCGAATGAATTTCGTTTTAACCGTCACTTCGCGTGGATTTTAATAGTAATGCGGCCGCTTTACTATTAAAAATTGCCTGTCTGCCACAGGCAGGTATCGAGAAGCTTGAAATTGTAGCGTTCTCGATACGTTTTATTAGAAAAAGGGGTCACATTTTTCAATAAAACACTCGAACAGACGAAATTTGT
>PHDQ01000308.1 GCA_002841025.1 Bacteroidetes bacterium HGW-Bacteroidetes-13
CGCATCAATATTTATCAGAAATTAACTCCCGCTTTTTCGCTCCAACTCATGGGCGAACTCAAACATCAAACCACCACCCAAACCATCGACTTGCAAGAAGATTTTTTAGGTGTTGAAAAAAGGCGTTGGACACTGGCAGACGGCGAAAATTTTCCATTGATTCACAGCCGGCAGGCATCAGCAGGCATCAATTACTCCCAAAACGATTGGTTGGTCAGCCTCACAGGTTTCATCAAGGCCGTGGACGAAATTCTAACTTCCAATCAAGGGTTTCAAGATCAGTTGGAGTTTAAAAGATTGGAGGGAAAGTATGAAGTTAAAGGTGTAGAACTGCTGATCGATAAAAAAATTAAAAACTTTTCTTTTTCAGGTTCTTACGCCTACAAAGACAACCAAATTATTTTTGACAGCCTGACACCGTCCCGCATTCCCAACAACCAGGACATCAAACATTCGATGAGTCTGGTGTCGTCTTACAAATATAAAAACCTGAAAGTTGCGCTCGGCTATCAATGGCGTACCGGAAAGCCGTTCACTGAACCAAATCCGGACGCACCAATCAACAATCCGGGGGCTTTTGAAAGCATCAACTACCAGTCGCCCAACAGCAGCACGCTGCCCGATTTTTCCAGAGTCGATTTTTCGACAGATTATCAATTTATGTTGGGCAATGTCCGCGCGGTTGCAGGTTTGTCTGTGCTGAATATTTTCGACAAGAAAAATATTCTTAACACTTATTACGTCATTGAAAAGAACAACGGAGAATCGGGTGTCAGACGAGTTGACAATTTATCTTTGGGAATCACACCCAATGCGAGTTTTCGGGTGTTTTTTTAAAAGTCTATGGCTATAAATTATAAAGACCTCACATTCCCGAAGCCTCGGAATTGAAATCTGTGAGAATTGGATTATAAGAAATTTACATCCGCTCCGGCACGGAAATTCCCAACAAACCAAAAGCGTTTTTAATCGTTAAGCCAACCGTTTCCGAAAGTTGCACCCGAAAGTTACGGACAGCCACATCTTCCACGCTCAGAATAGGAACCGCTTGGTAATAAGAATTATATAGTTTGACCAATTCATACACGTAATTTGCCACCAAAGCCGGACTGTATTGCTCGGCGGCTTCCTGAACCGTTTTTGGAAAAGACCGAAGTGTTTTAAGCATTTCTTTTTCCCTTGGATGAAGTTCGTTTGGAAAAGTTGTTTTCGACAATTTCCCGGCTTTTCGCAAAATCGATTGAATGCGCGCGTAGGTATATTGAATAAAAGGGCCGGTGTTTCCTTGAAAATCGATGGACTCTTTGGGGTCAAATAGGATGCGTTTTTTGGGATCTACTTTTAAAATATAATATTTCAAAGCCGCCAAACCAATCGATTTGAAAAGTACTTGCTTCTGTTCTTCGTCAAAGTCGTCCAACTTGCCCAACTCTTCGGTAATCGCTGCCGCACTTTGGGTCATTTCGTCCATCAAATCATCGGCATCAACAACGGTTCCTTCTCTGCTTTTCATTTTTCCGGAAGGCAAATCGACCATGCCGTAGCTGAGATGAAAGAGGTTTTCAGCCCAGTCAAAACCGAGTTTTTTTAAGATGAGAAACAACACTTTGAAATGGTAATCCTGCTCATTGCCAACGGTGTAAACCATGCCTTTTACATCGGGGTGATCTTTCACGCGTTGGATGGCCGTGCCAATGTCCTGCGTCATGTAAACAGCTGTGCCGTCGCTGCGCAACACGATTTTTCGGTCGAGACCTTCGTCGGTCAGGTCTATCCATACCGAGCCGTCGGGGTCTTTTTCAAATACGCCTTTATCGAGCCCGATTTGCACCACATCCTTTCCCAAAAGATAGGTATCGCTTTCGTAGTAATAGTTGTCAAAATCGACACCGAGGTTTTTGTAGGTTTCCTCAAAACCTTTGTACACCCAACCATTCATCGTTTTCCAAAGTGCCACGGTTTCGGGG
>PHDQ01000309.1 GCA_002841025.1 Bacteroidetes bacterium HGW-Bacteroidetes-13
GCTAAAGCCAAGACAATCACAAACCTGCTTCGGTTGGCTAAAGCCAACCGCAATTCATGAATTGCATCCCGCTTCAGCGGGATGACAGCTGCAACAATGCGACAACCCGCCTGAACATTCGGGCAGGTTGGCTTTAGCCAAATAAAAAATGAATGGGGGTAAGTGATGTTTAAAATCTGTTGGCAATCTTTTTTGGTTATGAACCCCAAAAATTTAAACTAAGGATGATATTGCTAGAGGTTACCTCCGGTCAATGATTTTTACCGGACAGCATTTTTAATAGTAAAACTGTCGCTTTACTATTAAAAACCACTCGAAGCGACGGTTAAAATGAAATTCATTTCAATAGCTGAATAGTTACATAAGTTTACACTTTGTACCCGTTTAAAAAATATTCGCTCCATGAGCGTCGGTTGTTGAGCGCTTGCATTGTGCGGAGTTGAAGCCAAACTGGGTTAAGTTCCTTTTCCTCAAAAAAGGGCTTAGGTGGACTCAAACCACGCGCTCCAATTTTCTGGATAGCAAAACCCTGAGTTTGTTATAGTTGTTGAAATCTTCTAAAATTTCCGCATTAACAGCATCTTCTTTTTTAATTTCCAATGCCAACTTTGAAATCAGCAAGCATCGAAGGTGAAGGATGGTCTCGCTCACAAACTGGGATACGGTTTTGGTTTTGTCCCGGACAAAAATATTTTTACGTTCCCAATTGTCTAATTTGTATTTCTCCTCCTGCATCAACACGTCGCTTATCACATCCATCAATTCGGGCTCTATCGAATTGAGAAATTGTGCAATTTCAAAGTTTTGCTCTTGGTGTAATGCATTCATTAACAAGCTGTACAACTGCATGAAAACCGGATTGGTAAACTCTATTTCATCTTGTTGCAAGTCCAAAAATATTTTTTCATAAACGGTCGATGTATATTTTTCAACTACATATTGAAAACCCTGATTTTCATCTGTTTTTATTGTTAAGTCTTCAAATTCTTCTTCTTTTTTCCCAAATAACAAAAGTGCTTTGATGATATTCATCTCAAGCTCCTCTTGCCGGTTCACCTTTTCAACCGTAGTTTGCACTGCTGTCAATGATTGTTCGGCACGTTGTTGTTTTACTTCGCGAGAAGCCTGACGTTGGATGTTTTTAGTCAGTTGAAACAAAGAAGAAAACAAGGCTTCTTCCGATATGTCCATGATTCGAGAACATTCTTTGATGTAAATTTCCTGACTGATTTTGTCCGGAATTTTGGAAATACTCTCAATCATATCACGGATGCATTCCGCTTTTTTGATGGGGTCGTTTTTGGCATCGGAGGCAAGCAAATGCGCCTTAAATTGTATAAAATCTTTGGTGTTTTGTTCAAAATAGCTCAACAATTCTTCCAAACTGTTTTTTCTGGAAAAACTATCCGGGTCTTCGCCTTCCGGAAAGGTACAAACCTGCACGTTCATGCCTTGTTCGAGTATCAAATCGATGCCGCGAATCGAGGCGCGAAGTCCGGCCGCATCACCATCATACAATACGGTGATGTTTTTTGTCAATCGGTTGATGAGCCTGATTTGATCGGGCGTAAGGGCTGTTCCGCTCGATGAAACCACGTTGTGAATGCCACTTTGTTGGAGTTGGATGACATCGGTATAGCCTTCCACCAAATAACAACGATCTTCTTTGGCAATGGCTTGTTTGGCGTGATATAGTCCATACAAAACTTTGCTTTTGTGATAAATGTCGCTTTCCGGCGAATTGAGATATTTGGCTGCATGCCCGCCTCCAGATTGGGCAGGCTTTTTATCACTTGACAAGATGCGTCCGCCAAAACCCAAAACCCTGCCGCTCATCGAGTAAATCGGGAAAATCACGCGCCCTTTGAAGCGGTCAAAATACTTAGATTGCGCTGTGTCTGATGAATTTTCCTTGACTATGGTCAAACCGGTCTTGTCTAAAAACGCAAGTTGATATCCTTTTG
>PHDQ01000040.1 GCA_002841025.1 Bacteroidetes bacterium HGW-Bacteroidetes-13
AAAATTCTCGCCACTTTGCCCATGGTGATGAAACTCTACGAAAACAAAGACATCAGTTTCGATACAAAATTGGGTGAATTGCTTCCGGAATTAAAAAATTCCAACAAAAAAAACATCACCACACTCGAAATACTCTCTCATTACGGAAAACTCAAACCTTGGATACCATTTTATTTAGCAACCCTAAATCCCGACAAAACACCGTCTGATAAATATTACAGAAAGGCAGCCGAAGGAAAGTTTAACGTGAAGATAGCCAATGACTTATATATGCGAGAAGATTATAAGGACACCATGTATCAGTTGATTGCCGACTCGCCGTTGCAACCCAAATTGGAATACAAATACAGTGATCTTCCTTTTTTGATTATGAAAAAATACATTGAAAAAGAATACGGAAAACACTTGGAAGACTTAGATCAAAAGTATTTTTACGAAGGCTTGGGTGCCAATTATACGACTTTTCGTCCGTTGGAAAAATTCCCACTTTCGCAAATCACACCCACAGAAAACGACAATTATTTCAGACACCAAATCATCCGTGGATATGTACACGATATGGGTGCTGCCATGCTCAATGGGGTTGGTGGACACGCAGGCTTATTCAGCAACGCCAATGACGTAGCCAAAATCATGCAAATGTATTTGCAAAATGGCTATTATGGCGGACAACAATTTTTGGAAACATCAACGATGGGAGTATTTAATACATGTCATTATTGCAACAAAAACAACCGACGCGGAATAGGATTCGACAAACCTCAATTGGGCAGCGAAGGGCCAACCTGCGGTTGTGTTTCTATGAAGAGTTTCGGACATTCCGGATTTACCGGCACCTTTGCATGGGCAGACCCGGAAGCGGAAATCGTTTATATATTCATGTCAAACCGAACCTTTCCGGATTCATCTATTAACAAACTGAGCAAAGAAAGCATCCGCGAGAGAATTCAGCAAATCATCTATGATGCCATTTTTGAGTAGTTTTTTTGATGTCATTGGTTTTGGATAAAACAATCCAAATAGACTACTTGTGTCGCAAAAGAACTAAGATCTCCCCCAAACAATCTAACAGGACTGTTCTGTGACGGCAATTTGTTGGTGGAAAAGAAGTTGCGATTTGATGTGATAACAAAAACATTTTTGCACCAACAAAACAAACCAATTTTGAAACAACATCAATCACCGATTGTTTTTAACGCTGCCTTTTATCGAGTGATTTTTTTTGCGCTTTTTTTTGAATAACTTTACGGAATAAAAACTCGCATCATTCAACCCGATATTCTATTCCTGTCTGCATCGTAGCACTCGGGGTAAACACGAAAATATGAAAAAATCCAGAATCAACACCATTTGCACCCACGTCGGAGAAATCGAAGACAAACAATTTAAAGGTGCCGTTTCGCCCATCTATCTGTCCACTTCCTACGCCTTTGATGATGTAGATGTGAAACGCTACCCACGCTATTTCAACACGCCCAACCAACAAGGTCTTTCCGCAAAAATCGCCGCCCTCGAACACGCCGAAGCGGGTTTGATTTTCGGCTCAGGCATGGCAGCCATCAGCCACACACTCTTTGCATTTCTGCACCATGGCGACCACATCATTCTGCAAAAATCGCTTTACGGAGGCACGATGAACCTTATCATTGAAGAGTTTCACAAGTTTGGGATTGAATATTCCTTCACCGAAGATTTGCATCCGGATTCTTTTGAAAAAGCCATTCGCCCAAATACCAAAGTGCTTTATATCGAAACACCGTCCAATCCGCTACTCACCATCACAGACATGGAAGCGGTTGCCAAAATCGCCAAAAAACACGGACTCATTTCGATGATTGACAACACCTTTGCTTCGCCGGTCAACCAAAATCCGATCGATTTCGGTATCGACATCGTCATCCACAGTGCGACCAAATACATTGGCGGACACAGCGACATTTTGGCGGGTGCCGTTGCTGCCTCGCAGGCTCACATCGACCATATATTTCATTTGGCAAAAAACTTTGGCGGCAGCCTGAGCGATTTCACCGTTTGGATGCTCGAACGCAGCATCAAAACCATGGGCTTGCGCGTGAATGCACAAAACAAAAACGCCCAGAAAATGGCCAAATATCTCAACAAAAATCCACACGTCAAACAGGTGTTTTACCCCGGACTCAAATCGCACCCGGATCATGAATTGGCTAAAAAACAAATGCGTGGTTTTGGTGGAATGTTGTCTTTCGAACTCCATGAAAACATCGATTCGCTGGCGTTTCAACACCAATTGAAACTCATCAAATCGTCGATGAGTTTGGCGGGTGTCGAGAGTACGGTTTTGTCGCCAACACTCACTTCACATGCGCTGTTATCTGCAGAAGAACGCAAAAATCAAGGCATCAACGACGGGCTTATTCGCTTTTCGCTGGGCATCGAAGAAATTGAAGATTTGGTTGCGGACATCGAACAGGCTTTGGAAAAAGTTTTAAGTGTTAAGTGATAGTTGCCAGTTGTACATAATGTCGAAAATGAAAAACCTACTGACATTTATAATAATAATAATTGGATTAAAGGTATTTGCCACACCACAAATTCCTGACATCTTAATTTATAATGGAAAGGAATATGAATGGAGTGGTTATAGTCCAGCTTTTAAATATTTTGAGCTGAACAATTTTCAACCACCAGAAGAAGCAGTCATTACTACTGGAAACTATTCTGTATTCATAATGACATACGAAATAGTTAACCAAAAACTATATTTAATAGACGTGGAAATTGAAGTGGAAAAAGAATCTGAATATGGTTCTGACTATCCGCCAGATTTGGTAAGTAAATCAGTTTTCAAAAACTACTTTCCGAATGAGAAAAGAGTTCTTATGGGCTTCTATTCTAATATTCAACTAATTCCATACGGAGAAATTATCGAAGTAACTAAAAACGATTGGACTGACATTCATTGGGAAGATTATTTAGTATTCGAAATAAAAAATGGAACTGTAACAACTGAACTTGACTTGAATTACAAACAGTTCAACAGACTTAAAAGAAAACAATTTAGAGCATTCAAAAAAACAACTGAATATCAAAAAACCATCGAACTTGAAAAAGAAAACCTTAATGGATTTAATGAATTTCGACCAAACAAATTTACGATGGACGAATATTTGGAATTGATTATTTTGAGGCTTGTAAAACAATTAAAATAAAGCACTATGTACAACAATGGCTATAAGTAATTGCTTGGTCTCGCCTACTTCTGAAAATCCTCGCGGATTTTCAGTTTGGTGTGTACTTGCAAAGTTAAGTACTAACCCACTCAACTACTCATATGCCCAACGTTATGGGCAACTGGCGCGTCCTGAAAATAGCACTTAAAATTAAGTAATGAGAGAAGTATTAGTATCAATTTTAATAGTTAGCCTTTTTATTATTGGCTCATATTTTTTACACAACTATTTAAGAAAAATTACTTCCAAAGTTTGGTTAATTATTGTAATTATATTGTACTTAATATCATTCGGATTATACTTTGAAATATTTAATCAAGCACATAACTATTTAAGATCAAAAGGAATATATTTTGAATTTGGACATTCAAGCATAATACTAATGGAATTAATGATGTTATGCTTAGTAATTGCTATTGTAAATATTATTTGGGCGTTAGTAAAAAGGAAATAAAGTAGCTGCCCATAACAAATGCTAAATCTTATGGCTAGCTCTCGGTAAATTGTTCGTTTACTTTTCATAACTTCGCTTGGTCGGTTATGGAAAAAATAATTTCCATAAGCCGCCACAAGCTCTAGCATGGGAACGTTAAGTTTTATTTTTATTCTCATTTTAAAAATCACACATCCGATTTCAAACACCTAACTCCCGCCGATGTTCTCAACCGTACTCACTGTTTTAATTGCCTTGCTCACAGCCGGTTTGCTGGCGTGGTTTCAGTATTTCTATCGGACAAAACACCAATCGAAACGAACTTTCCTTTTGGCTGTTTTGCGGGGAATCGCATGGTTTTGCTTGATTATGTTGCTCATCAATCCGAAAATCAACAAAACAAAAAGTGAAACCATCCGGCCTAAATTGGCATTGCTTTTAGACAACAGCACTTCCATCCGAAACAACGGCTATGCGGATACATTGAGAAGTCTTGCCTCGCTGTTGGAAAAAAATCCGGAATTGCGTGAAAAATTTGATATAGAAACCTATCTTTTTGGAGAAGATATCCAAATGGGCGACAGTCTGACCTATTCGGAAAGAAAAACAAATCCCGATGCGGCTTTGCAACTGCTTGGAAAGTTGTACAAAAACACAAATTCGCCGTTGCTATTGTTGACCGATGGCCGCCAAACCCACGGATTGGATTACGAAAACCGAGTGGGCAACATCTCCAATTCGGTTTATGCGGTTGTGTTGGGAGACACCGCTGTTTGGCCGGATTTGAAAATTCAGCAAGTCAATCTCAACCGTTACGCTTATTTGGGCAACGAATTTCCGTTGGAAGTTTTGAGTGTTTATGACGGGAAAACAGCTCAAAATTCACGACTTGAGGTTCGCCGAGACGGAAAGATTTTACATGCCCAAAACTTAAATTTTACGGAAGAGAAAAATTCGATATTCAGCAAATTTAACCTGAAAGCATCAGCGGTCGGAAATATGGTTTTGGAGATTGTTTTAATCCCGATTGAAGGAGAAAAAAACACGGTTAACAACCGGAAGAAAGTGGCATTGCAGGTCATCGATCAGCAATCGAAAATCTTGTTGTTGACCGATTTGATTCACCCGGATTTGGGCGCGTTTAAAAAATCAATTGAGCAAAGTAAATTCAGAAAAGTAGAAATCAAAAATCCGATAAAAGACAAGATCGATTTGAACGATTATCAAATGGTTATTTTGTATCAGCCCAATCAATCGTTTGATAAAATTCTTCAAGATATCAGACAGTTTCGCAAAAATACTTTGGCGGTTATCGGCACCAAAACGGCTGTTGATTATTGGAATTCCGTTGAGCCGGCCTATAACTTGTTGGATGAAAATTTTGCGGAAGACATCCAGGGAATTTTTCAAAGCGGTTTTAAAACTTTTTATGTAAAAGACATTGGTTTTGACAATTTTCCGCCTTTGAAAGGCATGGTGATGGAGATTGAACCCAAGGTAAATTTTGAGGTGTTGCTCACGCAAAAAATTCGCGGTCGAAACGTAGAAAGTCCGTTGTTTGCAACTTTCGAATCGGTTGAAAGCAAACATGCCGTGTTTTTTGCAGAAAACATTTGGCGGTGGCGGGCGCAAGATTTTTTGAATCAGAAAAACTTTGAGGGTTTTGACGGTTTTATGGGCAATTTGGTGCAATATCTTTCTTCCAATCAAAAGAGAGAACGCCTTCAGTTAGATTTTGAAACGATTTATGAAAGCAATGACAATCTCCGGATTCGTGCGGGATATTTCGATGAAATTTTTAACTTTGACAATCGGGCAGCCTTAAAAATCACCTTGCAAAACCAACAGACGAACGAACATTTTGTCTTTCCTTTTTTGTTGCAATCCGATTATTACGAAGCCAATTTGAATGGAATTCCACCGGGTGAATACACGTTTACGGCACTTGTGGAGGGTGAAAATTTAAAGAAAGAGGGCGTTTTTACCGTGTTGGATTTTGACTTGGAAAAACAATTTTCAGGAGCCGATTACAACAAATTGAAAAATGTTTCAAACCAAACCGGTGGAGAAATTTTTATGCCCAATGAAGTTCAAAAATTGATACATTCGCTGAAAGAAGACAGTCGTTTTAAACCCGTATTAAAAGAATACAAATCAGACGCGCCACTGATCGATTGGATTTGGTTGTTGATTTTGATGGTCCTTAGCCTTGGTGCAGAATGGGTTTTGCGGAAATACAGCGGATTGATTTAGAAAAATAAAATAAATAAAATGTTTACAACCGGAAGAATTGTTTTTGTGCTTTTTTTTGTGGTGTGTTTTGTGGCGGCACTCATTTACAGTTATCGAAAAGACGCGGCTTTACACCGAATATTTTACAAAGGGAGTTATCGAATTTTGATAGGCTTTTTGATTTTTATCGCCCTATTATTTGCCATAAAATACCTGACACGACATTAAATATACCCACGATTGGGTATTGACAGGCATGATGGTTTTGTTCAATTTTGTTTCATCAAAAATGAATGTATAAATGGTTTCGATCTTCAAAACTGTTTTGCGTTCATCTCACAAATGAAACAATCTTGTAAAGCAAAACAAAATGAAAAAGTTATTATCCTTCCTGTCAAAGTTTTTTAAAGAATTCAACTCCAAAACACAAAAGAAATTGGATAAGGAGTATGAAAAACTGAAGAATGATGTTTATATGTTTATGTAGTTTTTTGTGTTAATTTTAAACCGAAAACGAATCAATATAAAAAGTAAATTATGGAAACTAACATAGATGAAATTTTCTTGACTTTAAATTTAGAAAACCCGAAATTGAAAGGCAAGTGGCAATTGATTCATGTGGAAAACACCGCTCAAACAACCTTTGGCATCATTGCAATCTGTGAATGTAAGGTTCTGAAAAATAAATACAGTATAGATAAAATCAGGTTTCGGGTCATGAATTTTTGCGGTGAAAGCTTGGGTATTGATCGTTTTGTTTCCGGAAATAACATTGGCGGCTATGACTTGCTATTGAACACATTGGATGCCGCGCATCCAATAGAAAAAGAATTTCCGGTTAAGATTATACTTTCTCAAGGACAAAAATTCAATCTAAGTGTCGAAACTAAGATTCAATCAGCTCAAAATTTAAAAATAGGTTTTAAGGTTTGTCAGATTGAAGTGGCTTGATGAGAAATAAACTCATATTGATTTTCTTTTTTTTTACCATTCTCACACACGCACAGGAGAAGGTTGCTTCACGCGCTTATTTTTCAGCTGATTTTTATCAAGTTTTAAATGCTTTCAGAGCTTTAGATGTTGCAAAAGCTGATTCACTTTTAGAGGTTAAATCGTTTGAAAATGAATTTATTACTGACTTTTTTCGTCAGCAATTGGATGAATTTAAAAACGGTGAATACGAAGCCTATAAATCTGCAAAAGAACGCTTTGACATACGTCCGGACTCGACTTTAGGAAGTAGATTTTTAAAAGAAATCATGCTTGGCGATTTAGCGATGAATGATAAGATAAGTAAAGACTCGTTGGGATTTGATCATTATTTGAAAGCAAAGATTATTGCTGAAACGCAAATAAATGACACACTCAGGGCGGAAGTGTTGAAAAGAATCTTGCGCTATCTTTTTAAAAGTGAAAAAAACGGGGATTTGTATGAGTTATATATGAAAGAATACAAAACTGTTGGGTACGATGATTATGAAAAACTGTATGCGGTCTATTATGACTTAGGTTTACACATGGTCTGGAAGTTTTATGATGACCCTAATTTACCATCACCGATAGGACTATGTGAAGAAGGTATCGAGTTGTCTAAAAAATTAGGATTGACCTACATGGAAGGTAGGTTTTGCCAATTGTTAGGTGTTAATTATGACCTTTTTGAAAAAGAACATGAAAAAGGTTTTGCCAATTATCAAAAGGCCATCGACAAGTTTGAAACCATCCCATACTACTATGCACAATCCAGTTTATTTGGAATGTATGTAAATCAAGGTAGCGTATTTCAAGATACGAAAGTTTATCCAAAGGCTATGGAATATTTCCACAAAGCTTTGAAAATTCCAATAAAAATTAAAAACCGCAAGGATTTGGTTCTTCTATACAATTACATGTATTTGAACCAAAAGGTACAAAAGCGGATGGACAGCGCGGTGTATTATTTGGAGCTCAAAAACAAAATGCAAGACGAACTCGATTTGCTGAACAATGCGTTGGCAGTAGATGAAATTCAAACCAAATATGAAACTGAGAAAAAAGAGAAAGAAAATCTCCAGCTCAAACAAGACAACTTAATATTAGAAAACCAAAGGAAATTCAGCCGAAATATGTCCATTTTTGCCTTTGTCATTTTTATCATCGCAACGATTAACTTTGTTTTAGTTTATAAAAACTTAAAGAAAAAACAAAAGCTCATCGAACAGGAAAAGCAATTGGCCATGCAACATACCGAAAAACTATTGCAGCAACAGGAAATCAATGCCATCGATGCCATGATACGCGGCCAAGAACAAGAAAGAAACCGGTTGGCAAACGAATTGCACGACAATTTAGGCAGCCTTTTGGCGACGCTGAAACTCAATTTCCAAAGTCTTTCGGGGAAAATGAAACAGGGTAGTGAAGAAATACTGACACATTCTGAAGCCTTGCTCGAACAAACGTATCAAAAAGTCCGGCTGTTGTCACACTCCAAAAACGCCGGTGTCATGGCCAATCAGGGTCTTTTGCCGGCTTTGAAAAAATTCGCAGACGATGTCAGTAAATCCAAAAAACTAAGGGTAGAAATACAAGAGTTTGGACTCAATGAAAGACTCGAAAACAGTGTCGAAATTCTTATTTTTAGAATCATTCAGGAGCTAATCACCAACATTATCAAACATGCGGAAGCAACACAAGCCGACATTCATCTTACCCAATACGACGATCGAATAAATCTGATGGTGGAAGACAACGGCGAAGGTTTTGACACCCATCAAATCGTCAACAAAAGCGGCATGGGCTTGGTAGGAATTGAGAAAAGAGTTCAAAATCTCGACGGAAATATGGAAATAGAATCCATCAAAGGAAAAGGAACCACAGTCATCATAAACATCCCGATATGATACGAATAGTCATCGCAGAAGACCACCAAGCACTGATCGACGGCATTGCGCTGTTGTTGATGCAGCAAGAAGAAATTCAAATTGTCGGAACCGCAAATGACGGCGAAAAATTGATAGAAGAAGTCAAAAAGCACAAACCACATTTGGTGCTGACAGACATTCGCATGCCGAAAATTGACGGTATCGCCGCAACCAAAATCATCAAAAAAGAGTTTCCCGAAATCAAAGTGATAGCTTTCAGTATGTTCGACCAAGATGAAGCGGTTAGGCAAATGATAGAAGCCGGAGCTTCGGGTTACTTACTCAAAAATTCGGGTTTGGCAGAAGTGAAAGAAGCCATCGTAAAAGTGGCTGCCGGCGAACTTTATTTTGATGCAGGGGTCAATTGCCAGGTACCGGATTCGAAAAACCCTCATAAATCGGATGAAGAATCGCTCTCACAACGACAACTCGAAATCTTAAAACTCGTCGGTCAAGGATTGAGCAACATCGAAATTTCTGAAAAACTTTTCATCGGTCGAACCACCGTGGAGACGCATCGCAAAAACATGATTCGAAAGTTGGGACTACAAGGTTCGGGCGAACTGATGCGGTATGCACTCGAACGAAAATATGATTTTTAGCTTACATCGCTCCAACTTAATAAAACATCCGAAGCCAAATCTTTATTTGCTTCTTTCCCAATTATCTGGTCGTATTTTTCTGCCAAAATTTCACCCGTTCCGGGACGTTTCACCCAAAGATTTTCTTTGGAAAACTTTTCTCCTTTTTTGATAGGAGCAATGGTGCAAACCGAAGCAAATGCAAAATCGATGGTCACTTGTTCCTCAAGACTGGGTTTTTTCTCACCGCCACGCATCTGCCAAATCAACCTGCTTCCTTCGATGAGTTCTGCGCAGTTTTTTTCATCCATACTGCAAACAATGTCCGGACCGGTTCGCCGCATGTGATCGGTGAAATGCCGTTCCAAAATGGAAGCTCCCAACGCCACAGCTCCCAAGCAAGCATGGTTGGAAAGCGTGTGATCTGACAATCCGAAAACTTTGTCAGGGAATGCTTCGTGCAATTGGGTCATCGCGCCGTAACGAACCAAATGCGGCGGTGTCGGATACAGATTGGTGGTGTGCAACAACGCAACAGGAACACGCTGTTTGTCAAATATAGCCACTGCTTTCCCAACACTTTCGAGGGTATTCATCCCTGTACTCAAAATGACAGGTTTGTTAAAACTTGCAATGTGCTCGAGCAGCGGATAATTGTTGCATTCGCCGCTCCCAATTTTATAAGCAGGAACGTTCATTGCTTCCAAACGATTGGCGGCAGCTCTTGAAAAAGGGGTGGAAATGAAAATCATTCCGAGACTTTCTACATAATTTTTTAAGGCTTTTTCATCTTCTTCAGTCAAGGCGCATCGCCGCATGATTTCGTATATCGACACATCGGCGTTTCCGGGTATCACTTTCTTGGCTTCGCCGGTCATTTCGTCTTCGACTATGTGGGTTTGATGTTTGACTACTTCCACACCGCTCCGTTTGGCAGCATTGACCATTTCTTTGGCGACTTGCAGACTGCCTTCGTGGTTGATGCCGATTTCGGCGATGACCAAAGGCGGATAATCAAGTCCGATTTTTCTGCCCGATATTTCTATAAATGGATGCATTTCGAGAATTGAAATTTGGTATGAATTTAGGAAATTTTATGTTGAATGAACGCTGTGATGGCCTGATAATTTTCAGAATCGCCCTCAAACCATGTTGCGTCGTATTTTTTAAACCAAGTGATTTGTCTTTTTGCAAACCTTCGTGTGTTTTGTTTGATGCTTTCAATGGCTTCTACTTTGGATATCTTCCCGTCGAAAAAATCGAAAAACTCTTGATATCCCACCGTTTGAAGTGCGTTCAGTTGCTTGTATGGATACAGTGATTTCGCCTCCGCTTCAAGTCCGTCAGAAACCATCTGATCGACCCGCTTGTTGATGCGCCGGTAGAGTTTTTCCCGCTCGGTTTCTAAGCCGATGATGAGGTGTTGAAAATTACGTTTGATTTTTTTCTGATTCAAAAAGGACGAATAAGGTTTGCCCGACGACAGGCAAACTTCCAAGGCTCGAATCAACCGATGCGGATTGTTTCGATCTACTTTTTCAAGATAAATAGGATCTTTTTCCTGCAAGAGCTTGTGCAAAGCTTCGATGCCATTTTCCCGCAAAAGTGCATCCAATTGAAGGCGGTATTTCGCATCGACTTCCGGAAATTTATCCAATCCGAACAAGACTGCATCGATGTACAAACCTGAACCGCCGACCAATATCAACGCATTTTTCTTTTCAAATAGCTTGTTGATCAATGGAATGGCTTCTTCTTCAAAATGACCAACCGAATATTCGTCAGAAATACTTTTATGTCCTATAAAATGATGCTTCGCTACGTTCAATTCTTCAGAAGTTGGTACGGCTGTCCCGATTTTCATCTCTTTAAAAAACTGACGCGAGTCTGCCGAAATAATATCTGTATCAAAAATTGTTGCAAGCCGAATTGCCAAAGCTGTTTTTCCGATGGCAGTCGGGCCGATGATGCTGATGAGATATCGAGATTTCATGTACTTATTTTAAAACTCAATAATCTTGATGCTTTGTCTTTTTCTGACAAAACTTTGAATGATTCGAATGGTATCGCGGTTGTTTTCCATGGGTGTAATCAAGCTTCTGAGCACTTCAATATGTTGAATTTGGTAATTCAAATGAAAGAATCCGAAGCCTTTGTAATCACCATTCTCTATCAATACGACTGCTTTTTCATCGTGACTTCTTCCCCGTTCGATGATGAGTATATTTTTGTTTTGAAATTGAAATTTTTCAATTGCTTTGAGGAGTCTTTGGTTATGCGATTCAGCCGATTCTTCTTGGACACAAGCACCCAAACAAGTTTTGGTTTGACGGGAAAAACAAGGACCGGAATCCGGATACAATCCCAATAATTTTTGACAGAGATTGTGCTCTTCTGCCAGTTTATACAAAAAACTTTTGCCTTCTTCGTAATTTGTAAATGAAATGATACTCTTTTTCCTGCCATCGTTATTTTCAAGTGACAAACAGTGATATCCTGCTTCGTTGGTTTGACAATACAGTGCAAATCCAAAAAATGTTTTTCGTTGCGCCACATTGAAAATCGGCTTATTTTTTTTGATTTCTTCGCTCTCTTTCAACAAAGCGATGAGTTCACTTCCGGTAGTTTCAAAGGTAACGGCGGCAATAAACTGTTGAATTTTTTTCGACTTTCGATTTTGCCCGGTGAAGTGCTGTGTCACCCTTTTTTTGATGTTTTTGCTCTTTCCGATATAAATGACTTCACCGTCTTCGCGATGAAAATAATACAAACCGGTTTCGGCAGGCAATTGGTCGATGATTTGTAGCAATTTGGGTTCGAGTTGTCGGATGGGTTGCGACCGTACCAAAGCTTTCAATATTTGCTTTTCGTGGTCTTTGTCTAAGAGCAATTTGAACAGTTTGACGGTTGCCATGGCATCGCCGGTGGCGCGGTGTCGGTCGCTCATGGGAATGCCGAGCGCGCGTACCAATTTTCCCAAACTATAGGACTGCATTTCAGGAATTAAACTTTTGGAAAGTTCGACTGTGCAAAGCGTATTGCGCTCAAATGGATAGCCCAAACGGTCAAATTCCATGCGCAACACCCGATAGTCAAAAACGGCGTTGTGCGCGACCAAAATACACCCTTCGGTAATTTCAATGATGCGTTTGGCAACTTCGTAAAATTTAGGTGCCGACCGAAGCATGTTTTGATTGATACCGGTCAGGTTGACTACGAAAGGTTGAATCGGTTTTTCGGGATTGACCAAACAACTGAATTGATCGACGACTTCTTGCCCGTCAAATTTGTAGATGGCAATTTCGGTAATTCCCTCTTCATTGAATTTTCCTCCCGTGGTTTCTATATCGAGTATGGCGTACACTTTTCCTATTTCAAATTATAATTTTCCTGTTTTGTGCATCACAAATAAAATAACGATGGGTATGGCTAACAAAATCACCATCAACAAGTTTTGTTGAATAAGTTGAGGTGCAAAGAAAAGTGCCATGGCATATCCGCCGATGGCTCCACCAAAGTGTGCCGTGTGCCCGATGTTGTCGGCACGTTGTTTCATCCCGTAAATAGAGTACAACAAATAACCAATGCCAAAAAGGTAAGCCGGAATCGGGATGGGAATGAAAAATAAGTATAAACTCATGCCGGGCTGCAACAAGATGGCAGCGTATAATATTCCCGTAACCGCTCCGCTTGCCCCGACGGCAGTGTAATATGGTTCGTTTTTGTGGAATAAAAGTGTCAATAGGTTGCCAACTATCAAACTCACGAAATAGATGATAACCATTTGCCATTCTCCCAAAATCCGGTTGATGACATTGAAAAAAAAGTAAAATGTCAACATGTTGAAAATCAAATGCGACCAATCGACATGTAAGAAGCCGGAAGATAAGATTCGGATTTGTTCGCCTCTGCGCACCGAAGCGATGTTGAATTTGTATCGATCAAAAAATGACAAATCATTGAAACCTTTGGAGGAAACCAACACGTTGATTGCTATCAAGATATATGCGTAAATCATGGATGTGTGTAGAAAATTCTTTAAAAATCAAATATAGCATATATTTGCCCAAAATAAATGAGACCTTGAAACTACTTCGATACATTGTTGCCTACCCGATTTTGTGGTTGATTTCTAAACTGCCTTTTTTCCTTTTTTACAAAATGTCGGATGTGTTTTATTTTATTGCCTATCATTTGGTCGGCTACCGGAAAAAGAC
>PHDQ01000310.1 GCA_002841025.1 Bacteroidetes bacterium HGW-Bacteroidetes-13
AACTTGATGAACAGTTCTTTCAAAAACATACAAACTACGCCGCATTTATACCAAACCATCGACAGCGAATTTGCACTCAAAATTTTGGTGGATAAACTCTTAAAACAAACCGAAGTTTGCTTCGATACCGAAACCACCGATCTCGATCCATTGGTTGCCAAACTTGTCGGGATTGCTTTTAGTTGGGAAAAAAGTAAAGGATATTATGTTGCATTCCCGGAAGACCAAGCTGTTGTTGAAATTTATCTGAAACTTCTTCAGCCTTTTTTCGATTCTGAAAACATACTGAAAATCGGGCAAAACCTAAAATATGACTTAAAAGTTTTGGCAAAATACAATGTGACCGTTTGCGGAAAACTTTTTGACACCATGCTGGCGCACTACCTCATCAATCCGGATATGCGACACAACATGGATGTGTTGGCTGAAACCTACCTCAATTATTCGCCGGTTTCCATTACCGAACTCATCGGTAAAAAAGGCAAAAATCAGCTCAACATGCGGGAGATTGACCTCTCAAAAGTAACTGAGTACGCTGCGGAAGATGCCGACATCACCTTGCAATTGAAAGCAGTGTTTACAAAAATGTTGGACGAAACTGCCACCCGTGAACTGTTTGAAAAAGTGGAAATTCCAATTTTGAAAGTGTTGGCAGACATGGAAATAACCGGCATTTCTTTGGATAAAAACTTCTTGAAATCACTTTCCAAAAATTTGGATGAAGACATCATTCAACTTGAAAAAGGCATTTACCAACAAGCCGGAACTACTTTCAATCTGGCTTCGCCCAAACAGTTGGGGACTGTCCTTTTTGAGCAACTCAAATTAATAGAAAAACCAAAAAAAACCAAAACCGGACAATACGCCACCGGCGAGGAAGTCCTGTCTTACTTGGCTCCCAAACATGAAATTGTGCAAAATATTCTCGATTGGCGACAGCTCATCAAACTGAAAAATACGTATGTGGACACTTTGCCCGGGCAAGTCAATCCACAAACGGGTCGCATCCACACCGAGTACATGCAAGCCGTTGCTGCCACCGGTCGTTTAAGCTCCAACAACCCAAATTTGCAGAATATTCCTATCCGAACTGAACGCGGTCGTGAAGTGCGGAAGGCTTTTGTTGCAAAAGACGAAAACCACGTTTTGCTCGCAGCAGATTATTCGCAGATCGAATTGCGCATCATCGCAGCTCTGAGTGGCGATCCGTCCATGATAACTTCCTTTAAAAACGGAGAAGACATCCACAAAAGTACCGCTTCCAAAGTGTTTGGCGTGCCGCTGGAAGAAGTTACCCGCGAACAAAGAAGCCACGCGAAAACTGTTAATTTCGGAATTATATACGGCGTTTCCGCCTTCGGATTGAGTCAACAAACCGATTTGTCAAGAAGCGATTCTAAAAATTTGATCGACACGTATTATGCCACTTATCCGAAGTTAAGAGATTACATACAGTCACAAATTGATTTTGCTCACGAACACGGATATGTAAAAACCATTTTAGGCAGAAGGCGATACCTTCCGGATATACAATCACAAAACCAAGTGGTGCGCGGAGCTGCCGAGCGAAATGCCGTCAACGCACCTATTCAGGGAAGTGCGGCAGACATCATCAAATTGGCAATGATTCAGATTTTTAATCAATTGAATGAAAAGCATTTCAAAACCAAAATGTTGCTGCAAGTGCACGATGAGTTGGTCTTTGAAGTTCCCAAAAACGAATTGGAAACCGTGTCTCAGTTAATCAAAAAAGAAATGGAGTCGGCCTACATATTGGAAGTGCCGCTTTCTGTCGATCTGGGTGTTGGAAATAATTGGTTGGAGGCACATTAAAACGGATATTCAAACTGTATAAAAAAAGAAAGACGGCGATTAACCGTCTTTCTTGCCCCAAATTTTTACCATGAACTTTACTTGAAAATCATAGTAATGACCAAACTTACTG
>PHDQ01000041.1 GCA_002841025.1 Bacteroidetes bacterium HGW-Bacteroidetes-13
ACCAAGCCTCTTTGGGTAGCAAAATAGACTCTGCCGGTTTGTTCATCGATGGATATATCGTTGATGACATTGGACGGAAGGGGCGAATTGTCTTGTGTAAATCGCTGAAGCGTTCTTTGCCCGTCCGGAGAAAGCATAAAAACACCCGAATCGACGGTTCCAATCCATTTGTTGTTTGAGCCATCTACTTCGATGTCTGTAATGAATTGTTCAAACAAAAGTTCTTGCGGCACGCCGTTTTCGAGTATGATAACCGCTTCGGCTTGAACGTTTGGATCTGTGAAAAATCCACCGGTATTGAAAAGTACCCGTAAACCTCTGCGTGTTCCTATCCACAGTTGATTGCGATTGTCTAAGGCAACCGCTTGTACGGAATTGTTGGGCATATTTCCTTCCTCTTCCGTTAATTTTTTTATTTGAGGTGTGCCATTATTCTCATTGAATCCGATGAGTCCGTTGCTAATAGAGCCGATCCATTTGGTGCCGTCTCGTCCGATGACCATTTTGGCAAAGGCTAACTCGGTATTGAGAAAGGGTTCTGAGATGACATTTCTAACGCTAAAAGATTGCCATTGCCCATTGCTGCGAAGCACTTTGATAGCCCGTTCGATGCGGGAATTGGTTACCCACAGGTCGCCGTTGCTGTCAAATTTGGTGTCGTGAATCCGGATATCCGGAGCCGCAGACAAACTTTCCAACCCACTGTTGGTATTGTTAAACAATTCGACTACTTGATTGTCTTCCAACACCAATAACCCGTCGTGGAATGAGCTGATATAGACTTTACCATCTATCGGGCTGATGTTGATGCTCGACAAATCGCGGGCATTTCTGAGTTCAGAAAACGGGATATTAAGCCATTCACCTTTTTGTAAATGACTAATGCCTCTACTGTCTAGCGGGAATGGGTTGAAAAAAGTGGTGTATTGTCCAAAAACCACCCAAAGTTCTTCCGGAGCGGCTCTGATGGCGAATGAATCGTTGCGAATCGGGCCGTCGGGTGCAATAAATTCGGGCGTTGTCACATTGGGTAAATCGAACTTCATAAGTCCTTTTTCGGCAGAACCAACAAACAGCGAATTCCCGATAACCTGACCCGCTTTGAAAGTAACTGTATTGTTTTCAAAATTAGAGATTTGTGCCTGAACTGCTCCCCCTGTGTTCAACACAAAAACATCTCTTGTGGTAGAAATGGTCATGAATTGGTCGTTGGCTTTCAGGTCGTTGAGCGTTTGAGGATGAACAAAGCCTGTATTGACAAAAGCGGTTCCGTTGAATCTCCAAAGTTGACGATTGGATCGAACGGCATAAACGGTATTGTTGAAAGCAACGATGCCGTTCCATGTACCTGAAATTCGCGTAATCCACTTGGCAGAATCAATCAGGTTTGGGTCGGTCAAATCGGCGACTTTGATGCCTTGTCCGGCGGTAGCCGCAAAAATTTGATTGCCCACAACGGCGGTTTGCGTTACATTGAGCAGACCACCGGCTGTTCCGATGAAAAAGGTGTCGCCAAACTCCAATCGCTCGATGTTGTATTCTACAATCCCAAACTGGCAAGCAACATAAATGATGTTTCCGGTTTCGTTGAAGTGATTGACGCGTTTTTGGTTTGGCGGGATGACTTGTTTGTTCAAAATGTCAACGACTTTTCTGACATCGCGGGTCACGGGATCAAAAATCTCGATGAGTCCGTTTGTATAACCAATCATTAATTTGTTGAAATCTTTGCTGAAATGCATGGTAGAGATGATTTCTCCCTGAAGTCCATCTATGGTTGTGACGGTTTTTATTTCTTTGGTCAACAAATTGTAAGAAAAAACTGCGTTTTCGGCGCTTACATAAATTTCGTTTTCCCCTTCGGAAATATCGGACACGTTTAAGTACGAGAAGTGACCCAACCAACGATCGGAAAAGTTTTGGGCTGAAGTAGCTGAAAAAATTACAAGAAATAGAACAGGTATAAATCGCTTCATCTGGTTGAATAACAAAATGCTAAAACGAAAGATAAGATTAATAATTGTCATCGTTTTAGAAAAGATATGGGATGAATTAAATCAATCGCACAGCCTCTTTGGCAAAATAAGAAGCAATGATGTCGGCACCGGCGCGTTTGATGGCGATGAGTTGCTCCAGCATGACGGCATCGTGGTCAAGCCAGCCTCTTTCGGCAGCGGCTTTGAGCATCGCGTATTCTCCACTCACTTGATAAACCGCAATGGGCACTTGGACAGAATTTTTAATGTCTCTAACGATGTCCAAATAACACAATCCGGGTTTGACCATCACGATGTCGGCTCCTTCTTCGATGTCGGCTTGTGTTTCTTTGACTGCCTCGACTCGATTTGAAAAATCCATCTGGTAGGTTTTTTTATCGCCAAAACCAGGTGCAGAATCGAGTGCATCTCGGAACGGACCATAAAAAGCAGAAGCGTATTTGGCACTGTAACTCATGATGCCGGTATCGATAAGGTTTTGCGCATCTAAAGCTTGACGGATGCCGAGAATTCGCCCATCCATCATGTCGCTTGGTGCCACAAAATCGGCTCCGGCTTGAGCGTGAGAAATACTCATTTTTGCCAAAGCGGAAACGGTTTCGTCGTTGATGATTTTTCCATCTCTAACGATTCCGTCGTGTCCATAAATTGAAAATGGATCGAGTGCCACATCGGTCATAACCAACATGTCTGGCACGGCGTTTTTGACGGTTTTGATGGCGCGTTGCATCAGCCCTTCCGGGTTGAGAGCTTCTTTACCTTCGTTGTCTTTCAATGCATCATCTACTTTTACAAAAAGCAATACAGACTTCAATCCCATTTGCCACAATTCGCGGATTTCTTTGTCGAGATTGTCCAAACTCAAGCGAAAGTAGCCCGGCATGGAGGCAATTTCTTGTTTGATGTTTTTGCCTTCAACAACGAAAATCGGAACTAAAAAATCATTCGGGCTGAGGGTATTTTCTCTGACGAGACTTCGGATGGCTTCGTTTTGTCTGAGTCTTCTGTAACGGCTGATTGGAAACATGTTTAAAAATTTACCGTAAAGATAAATATTCTTAGAAAGAAGTGTGCAAGAAATGACATTTGATTTCTATCTATATTGGCAAATCGTAGTTGACACTAAGTCCGAAAACTTGTTTTAACTGGGTTCGTCCGATAGCATCGTCGTCATATACTATGTGAATATTGAGGTTGGTAGAAAACACTTTGTTGACTTGCATGGTGATGTTTAACTGATAACTCAAATCAACATTCTGCGTATTTTCGAGATAATTTACATAGACATTGAGAATATTTTCCGCAAAAATATTGTCCATGATTTTCAATTTCGCATAAGCAGCACCGTTGAAACCCAGCTCGTAATTGGTGGTTTTCCCTTGATCAACACTAAATGCACTTTGGGTTTCCGTAAAAATTGATTTTACGACTGTTATTTTTGAGGTGGCGGGAGAAATGTTGAGGTACAAATTATTGCTTTTTTTCCAAAGCATCCCCGGGCCGAATGTAAAATAGGCTGGTGAAAAAATGCGAGATCGTTCAACTTTGCGGGTTTGTCCGATTGAGTCGGTCACGTTTTCGTAACCTTTGTCAAACTGTGTTCTGAAATTTAAGAAAAAAGAGTAGAACCAATCGTTTCCCGCTTTTTTCCCCAAGACGGAATTGTACTCAAATCGATCGTCTGTTTTTTCTACATCTTGCCCGTTGATTTTTGTAAGACCATAAGCCGCGAGAATTTGATTGTTCCAAACCCAATTTTTTTTGGCATAATCAGCCTTAAAATTTACCGACGTTGTTCCTGAAATGTTGTTTTCTCCGCCCGAAGTCCAATTCTGAAAGGAAGATTGATTGAATAGCAAGGAGAATTTTCCTTCCTTATTCCAATGTTTTAAGGTGTCTTGCGGTTTGGCTGTCGCATACGCAATGTTTGCTATCATTGGTGGCAAATCATTTTCCCAATTATCAACTGAGCCATCTTGCGCAATTACTTTGAAAGCGAGTGAGCAAAATATAAAGTAAAAAAGAGCTGCTTTTTTCATGTGTTTTTTATCTCGGCAAAAATAAAACTTTAGCTTTTAAAAAAAACCGTGATTTACTTTTTTTTGAAAACAGGCACGCTTGAACAAGCTTCTCCATACATGATTGCTTTGGTAAAAGACACTATTTTTTGTGTGATGAGGATATAGGCAGCGTCCGGGACAGGTTTTTTTGAACACCCTTTGATGATGACGTTTTTTGCTGTGTAATCGGATGGATTGATTTTAGAAATTTGATCGATAAAAAGTTCTCTTTCCAAATCTTCCAAATTACCGAGCACGATTTTGGCTGCAATTCCGGATAGCTTCGATGAAATCAACATATAAGCCCAAATAGGGATGATGGCATCGGTGCTGCAATGAAGTGCGACAAGTCCATCCTGATAAAATGTCCAATCGTAGGATTCAACAGCCTGTCTGAATTTTTTTTCGCGTAAAACCAAGCCTTCGTCCAGCCATTGAGAAATATCCAAACGGTATCGTTTTCCTTCGACATAATAATCTTCCAAGTCGATGGTGACAAGTTTGCTGTTGCTAACGCGGTTGATGATTTCTTCTGCCATATCACCTGAATTTTACAGTAAACCGAGTTCAAGTTTGGCCTCCTCACTCATCAAATCTTGCGTCCAAGGCGGATCAAAAGTGATTTCGACTTCTACGTCCGACACGCCTTCGATGGTTTTGACTTTGTCTTCAACCTCTTTGGGCAAAGTTTCTGCCACCGGACAATTGGGTGTGGTGAGGGTCATCAATATTTTCACCTCACGGTCGGTGCTGACCATCACATCGTAGATCAAGCCCAATTCGTAGATGTCCACCGGAATTTCAGGGTCGTAAACTGTTTTGAGTATGGTCACTATTTTTTCACCGAGGAGATTGGTGTCTATTGTGGTTGCCATGATTTTTGTTTTTATAAAGGGTGTGTAAATTAAATTTTTGGTTTGTTACAACTTAGAATGTTTCTAAATACAAAGATATGGTTTTTTTTAACCCTTCCTTTATTGAACTCGTTTAAATTTTATTTTAGGTAGGTTCTAAAAATTTATTTTCCACTTTTTCACAAAAAAGACCACATTGGTTTTGCGAAAAGTTAAATTGTAAAAAAACCTCGGTGTTGTTTTGAAAGATTTCGGCTAAAAACTGATTTACATCCTTTTGATTATTATTTTAGTAGGCTAAAATGTTCAATCTTAACATTTCAAAATCAATAACATTATTACTCTTTTCAAAGGATTTCCAATTGTAACTATTCAGTCTCATGAAAAATCGAAACAAATTTCGTCTTTTAGAGTGTTTTATTGAAAAATTCGACCGCTTTTTAATAAAACGTATCGAGAACACTACAATCTCAAGCTTCTCGATACCTGCCTGTGGCAGACAGGCAATTTTTAATAGTAAAGCTGTCGCATTAATATTAGATACCACGCGAAGTGACGGTTATAACGAAATTCATTTGAATAGCTGAATATTTACTTCCAATTTAAGATAATTGCTCAATTGATATTGATCGTCAAACAAAAAATTCTTGCCTGTCGATTGGTATATTTGTTTGTTCCTGTTTTTATTGTGCTTATGACGCAATAAATATAGAGATGTTTAATTATTTGAATGTCATGTTTTTAACTTATAGAACCCTATGGCATATTTAATCGGAGAAATAAAGAAACGCAACAACTTACCGAAAACCACTTATGCATTCGTAAAATATTTTTTGATATACAACACATATTTATTGTTTATCAATATATATTTATTATTTTTGCGACATCATTTTAATCTATTTAAGATATGTCAAAAACAAACAACTTCGTATTTATAGTCTTGCATATAGTTGCATGGCTAATTTTTGTCGGCTTGTGCATAGAAGCAGGTGCACTGATTGTAAACTTTGTTTATAGTGTATTTAAGCCAGAAATTGTGGGTAATCTTTACCAAAAGCTTGATTTAAGCAGTATGTATCAACAAAGCAAGTGGGCTTATTTCGGCATGTATGGTTTTGTAATATTCATTTCTGTATTAAAGGCAATACTTTTCTACATATTGATAGAGTTACTATTAAAATTAGATTTGTCAAAGCCATTTAGCAATTTTGCAGCCAAGAAAATCACACAAATCAGTCACTATACATTCTCAATTGGAATTTTAAGTTTGATAGCAAGACAAACCGCAAAAAATTTAACACATTACGGTTTTGAAATAGACAAACTCAGTCAGTTTTGGGTAGATAGTCAAGCATTTATTTTGATGGCTGCTGTCATTTATGTTATTGCAACTATTTTCAAAAAAGGAGTAGACCTTCAAAACGAAAACGATCTAACTGTATAAGCTATGCCAATCATTGTAAACTTAGATGTAATGATGGCAAGGCGAAAAATGTCGCTAAATGAGCTGTCTGATAAAGTTGGATTGACTTTATCAAACCTTTCTATATTAAAGACAGGAAAAGCAAAGGCAATTAGATTCAGCACATTGGAGACAATTTGTAATGTATTAGAATGCCAGCCGGGTGACCTTTTAGAATATGCTACCGACGAACCAAAAACAACGACTCACTAACTTCGGTTTGGCAATATGACGGCTGACGTGCTTATATAAAACATTTGTGCAAGGTTCAACCTTAAGAATTCTATTGAACCTTGCTACTGAAAATCCGCCAAATCATCAAACGGAAATTCGTATTTGAAAGCTGTGAACTTTTTGAGCTTATAGAAGCTTCAAAAATAAAAAACCAACATGTCCTTAAAGATAAAATCTCTAAAACTTGGTGATTTCTATTCATTTGCGTTTAATCTGATTGAAAAGTTTGTAATTCATACTTCAAACGCACATTAAAAAACATTTGCATATCCCAATCAACTGACGTAAATTTGCGCTGTTGTGTTGGAACGATTTTTTCGTTCAACTGTTGTTAACCAATGAGAAGCTTTCCTGAACAAGGAGGCTTTTTTTATTTTAGGCCAATTTCATTCATAAAAATTGGTGTTATTTCTTCAGATACAGCCACTTGCCTTTGTAGTCGATCACCGCCTTTCCGCGTCTGAGGATATCTGCCCCGAGTATGCCGTCAACTTCTTCCGCACCGTGGTTTTTGAGCGCGGTATTGACGTGCTTCAAATCGAACAAAACCCAGTGCGAGCGTTTGTAAACCCAGCCGCCTATCTCAAAGAGATTTTTTTTGGATAGCAGCGTCGGCATATCTGTTGCACCTGCTCCGGCAGCCAGTGTCTCGGTAGATTCGGTGGTGAGCGCGAAGGTTTTGGCAGCTTCAAAACCGAGACACGAATTGGACGCACCCGTGTCTATCAAAAAACGGCCTTTGACGTTGTTTAGTTTTCCGCTCACTTCGATGTGATTCGTTTTGGTGAGTTTAAATTTCACCCGCACGTATCCGTTTTTCAGCAATTTTTCGTTCATGATAACCGCTTCACTTTTGTGCAAAGATAAACAAGCAAAAGTTTTATTTTTGCATCATGAATCTGACCGACACACACACCCATCTTTACAGCGAAGCATTTGACGAAGACCGCGATGAGACCATTCAAAAGGCAATTAGCCAAGGCGTTTCCCGGTTTTTCTTACCGGCGATTGATGCTTCCTACATCCCCAAGATGCTTCAACTCAAAAAAGATTATCCCGAAAACATCTATCTGATGGCAGGTTTGCATCCGACACATGTCAAAGAAAATTATCTCGAAGAACTTGATGCAGTTGAGAAAATGCTCGACGAACACGCTTGTGTAGCCGTTGGTGAAACAGGTATTGATTTGTATTGGGACAAAACATTCTTCACCCAACAGCAAGATGCTTTCCAAAAGCAAATCCGGCTGGCAAAACAACGCAAACTACCAATCGTCATACATTGCAGGGATGCGTTTGAGGAAGTTTTTGACGTGTTGGAAGCCGAAAAAAGTGAAGAATTATTCGGCATATTTCACTGTTTCACAGGCACACTCGAACAAGCAAAACGTGCGATTTCGCTCAAAATGAAATTGGGAATCGGCGGTGTGGTCACTTTTAAAAACGGGAAACTCGATCAGTTTTTAAACGAAATAGACCTAAACCAAATTGTACTCGAAACCGACTCGCCCTATCTCGCGCCCGCGCCCCATCGCGGCAAACGAAACGAGAGCAGCTACCTGAATTTGGTTTGCCAAAAAGTCGCCGAAATATACGGAAAAACCCCCGAAGAAATTGCCCGTCAAACTTCTGCCAATGCGGATGCGATTTTTAGAGTTTAACAAGATTTTAAAATCGTTGTCAGATAAATTTTGTTAATTTGTGGAATTATAACTGACCCAACCTTGAATAACATAGATTATATCCGTCCCTACCACGACCACGAAGTAAATGAAGGACTGAAAGAACTCCGCAAACACCCGATGATTAAGGCTTTGCTCACATTCGCTTTGCCCGATAAGTCTTTGGAAGAAATGGATGAAATTTTAGACAATTGCCACTCCATTCGCGATTTTCAAACCCAAATAATTTATCACGCCGTTCGGCAGGTAATCGAACGAAGTTCTGAAGGACTTTTCTCCGAAGGTTTTGACAATTTGAAACCCGGCGTGTCTTATCTTTTTATTTCCAATCACAGAGATATCGTATTAGATACTTCGTTTATCAACACCATTTTGTTTGAAAAAAACTTGGTGATGACCGCCTCTGCCATTGGTGACAATTTGGTTCATAAGCCTTTTTTGTTGGGTTTGTCAAAATTGAATCGCAATTTTTTGGTACAACGCAATCTGCCGCCCAAAGAAATGCTTGAGAGTTCAAAAATGCTGTCGGAATACATCCGCGATTTGCTTCAAAAGAATCAACGTTCGGTGTGGATTGCCCAACGCGAGGGAAGAACCAAAGACGGCAACGACCGATCGCAGCAAGGTGTTTTGAAGATGATTGGTTTGGCTAAAGGCGAATTGCCGATTATGGAATATTTCAAATCGTTGCGCGTGGTTCCGATTTCCATATCTTATGAATACGACCCGACCGACATCCTGAAAATGCCGGAATTGATTGCCAAAGAAAATGATGAAACCTATGTGAAATCATCCAATGAAGATTTTAATTCCATCCTGCAAGGTGCTTTGGGAAACAAAAAACGCATTTGCATCATAGCCGGTGAAGTATTAGACAAAGAATTTGATGAAATTGCCGCTTCCGGTGAGCCTATCAACAAACAACTGGGCATGTTGGCAGAATGCATCGACCGAAAAATTCATCAAAATTATCGTTTGTGGCCATCCAATTATGTGGCTTATGATTTGTATCATCACACCGAAAAATACAGTGCGCAGTACGATGACAAAGAAAAAAGACAGTTTGAACGACGATTGGAAAAACGAATCGACAGTTCCAATCCGGTGGCTGTAAAAAACTTTCTGTTGATGTATGCCAATCCGGTTATCAACAAAGAAGCATCGGCACAAGAATGAACCACAAGCCAAATATATTGCTGCTTTACACCGGTGGAACGATTGGCATGATGCGAAGTTCGCAAACCGGCTCGCTGAAACCTTTCAATTTTGATAAACTACTGCGGAAAATACCGGAAATAAAACTTTTGGATTGTTCGGTGGAAGCCATTTCCCTGCATCCGCCGATTGATTCTTCCAACATGTGTCCGACACATTGGATTGCCATCGCTGAGTTGATTGAGTCCAATTACGATAAGTTTGACGGTTTTGTTGTGCTGCATGGATCAGACACCATGTCATACACCTCTTCCGCTTTGAGTTTTATGTTTGAAAATATCGAAAAGCCGATTGTGTTTACCGGATCCCAACTTCCCATCGGAGATTTGCGAACCGATGCCAAAGAAAATTTGATTACAGCCATACAAATAGCGGCTCTTCAAAAAAATGGAAAAGCAGTAATACAGGAGGTTTGCTTGTATTTTGAATACAAATTATACCGGGCCAACCGAACCACAAAAATAAATGCGGAACAATTTCAAGCATTTGCTTCCTTAAATTACCCGCCGTTAGCAGAATCTGGCGTACATTTGAAGGTGTTTGAAGAAAATTTATTGAAGCGAGATGAAAGTAAGCCATTGAAAGTTCACAAAGAATTGGACACAAGCATAGGCTTGTTGAAAATTTTCCCGGGTATCCGACCTGATTTTATGAAACATTATCTCTCCACGCCACAGCTGAAAGGATTGGTATTGGAAACTTTCGGATCGGGAAATGCGCCTTCCGAAGATTGGTTTGTGCATACTTTGGAAACAGCTATAAAGTCTGGTTTGATGATTGTCAATGTCACCCAATGTTCGGGAGGATCAGTGGCAATGGGTCAATATGAAACGAGTGAGCGATTGAAACAAATCGGTTTGATATCGGGCAAAGACATCACAACCGAGTCTGCGCTTGCCAAGCTGATGTTTTTGTTGCCGAGATATAAAGATGCTAAGGACTTCAAAATCAATTTTGAAAGAGCGGTTTGTGGAGATATTTCAGAAAATTAACGATTTTTTTTTCTTTAACTAATAATTTTTTTGTTATTTGGCGCATTATTCTGATAAGCGTAAAGAGAGGTGGCCGAGTGGTCGAAGGCGCACGCCTGGAAAGTGTGTATCCGCTTATCGGTGGATCGAGGGTTCGAATCCCTTCCTCTCTACTATGTTTTTTTGAAAGAATATTTTTATATATTTGAAACCTGTTTAACACAAAACCATTTTTAAACTAAATTTAAAACTTTAAGACTTAGAACAATGAAAAGATTATTTTCCATTTTGACAATTGCAGGGGTGATGACATTCGGAACTGCCAATGCGAGCATTTCAACAGTACCTGCCCAAACTGTGTCAACAGTTATTACTACGGTGAGTGCTGTTACGTTACAAGATGAAGCTGCCGCAACGGCAACAGATGAAAGTTTTCATCAAGAACTCAAAAAACGATTCATCGAAGGAGGTCCCGGATTTATGGGAATTGTTCTTATTTGTTTAATTTTAGGTTTAGCAATTGCAATTGAAAGAATCATTTACCTAAATCTTGCCACTACAAATTCTAAAAAATTACTTGAGTCTGTCGAAGATGCATTGAAATCAGGTGGTGTTGAAGCTGCAAAAGAAGTTTGCAGAAACACCAAAGGACCTGTGGCATCAATTTTCTATCAAGGATTGGATCGCTCAAACGAAGGAATTGACATGGTTGAAAAATCAGTTATTTCTTACGGTGGCGTTCAGACCGGTCAATTGGAGAAAAACGTTTCTTGGATTTCCTTGTTTATTGCTTTGGCACCGATGCTTGGTTTCATGGGTACGGTAATCGGGATGATTCAAGCTTTTGACAAAATCGAAGCAGCTGGTGACATGCAACCTTCATTGGTAGCGGGCGGTATCAAAGTGGCTTTGTTGACAACCGTATTTGGTTTGGTTGTGGCAATCATCCTACAAGTATTCTATAACTATATTATTGCTAAAATTGACAGCATCGTCAATGATATGGAAGATGCGTCTATCTCTTTGATTGACTTGTTGGTGGCGCATAAAAAATAATTTTTCAAATCTTATAATTTTAGCACAATGAAAAGTAATAAATTATCAACCCTTTTTATCATCGTGGTAAGCGTGATAAGCCTATTCTTCTTGATAAGAATTATAGGGTCGGGTGACGAAGAGATTAAAGGTTCATCTGATTTGCAGGATGGAATTATTTCACCATTTATATATCTTGCATACGTTGTTTTTGCAATAATAATAGCGCTAACCTTGTTTTTTGTTCTTAGAAATCTTTTTACACATAAAGATTCTTTAAAATCTGCCTTGATTTCCGGAGGCTTGTTTTTAGCAGTCGTATTTTTAAGCTACGTGCTTTCTACCGGACATGAAGTGTTGGATAAAAACGGGTATTTAGTCCTTTCCGAATCTGGTGATAAATTGGTTGGCGCAGGAATTATTTCATTTTACATTCTCTCCCTTGTAGCCATTTCATCTATGTTCTTCTTTGGAATTAAAAAAATGTTAAAAAACTAAATAATTATGGCAAAAAGAGCTGCACCGGAAGTAAATGCCGGATCGATGGCGGACATCGCGTTTTTGCTCCTGATTTTCTTCTTGGTGACCACCACCATTGCAAGTGATTCAGGTATCAGCCGGATGTTGCCTCCCATAAAACCACCGGATGAAAAACCGGATATTATCAAAGAAAAAAATATTTTTCAGGTAATCGTTAATAAGCAAGATCAATTGTTGGTTGAGAATGAAGTAATGGAGCTAAAAAATTTGAAGGAAGCTGCCATTAAATTTATTGACAACGGTGGCGGTACCGGAGAAGATGCCTGTGATTATTGTACAGGCGAAAAGGATCCTGCCTCATCAGACAATCCGTCAAAAGCTGTTATCTCACTTCAGAATGACAGAGAAACATCTTATAAAATGTATATTTCCGTACAAAATGAGCTGGTCGCTGCCTATACTGAATTACGCAATAAAACAGCCAACAAATTATATGGCAAAACTTTTACGGAGATGGAAGCCAATTCAAATGACGCAAATTATTCAGGCGACAAGGATAAACTAAAAGAACAAGTGGATAATATTAAAAAAATGTATCCACAGATAATATCCGAAGCACCTGCAAAGAAACTTAATTGATAATACGAAAAATTTAAAGTTATGTCTAAATTTAAAAAGGGCGGAAAGAAAGAACTCCCTGCAATATCGACTGCATCTTTGCCCGATATCGTCTTCATGTTGCTGTTCTTCTTCATGGTAGCCACGGTTATGCGAGATGACACTTTAATGATTCAAAATACGCTCCCACAAGCGGATCAACTTGAAAAATTGGAGAAAAAAGATCGTATTATTTTTATATACGCCGGAAAACCAAGTGCCAACTACAAAGCTCAATTTGGCACAGAAGCACGTATTCAGTTGAACGACAAATTTGCAGATGTCAAAGACATCAAACAATACATCCTCGCAGAGCGTGCTAAAAAACGCGAAGAACTTATCCCTTTTCTTACCACGGCTTTAAAAGTAGATGTGGAAACTAAGATGGGATTGGTGGGCGACATCAAGCAAGAATTGCGTGAAGTAGATGCACTTAAAATTAACTATACGACTCGTAAAGGAGACGTTCAGGGAAATTTCAAAAATTAATTGATTAAAATCTTTCATTTATAAAATCCGATTTCTTTCGAAATCGGATTTTTTTATGCCCAAAAATACAGCATAGAAAGTTGCGAAATCACACCTATCAAGACACCGAGATATACCTCCTCTTGATTGTGCGCGCCAAGCAGGAGTCTCGACGAAGCCACCAAACCGGTTATCAAAACACCGCACACAAAAACAAGACGCACCGACAAACTGTATTGAATACCAAACATACCTATAAAAACCAAAGCAACT
>PHDQ01000042.1 GCA_002841025.1 Bacteroidetes bacterium HGW-Bacteroidetes-13
AAAAAAGTACGGCTTATTTTTTCAATGCAATTCAAGGTTATTTTGGTGCTTGGATGACAAATCAACCCAAATTACTCACGCGAGAGCAAGGTAAGTTTCTCCGAAATTATAGATGGCGGAAAATTGCCCAGAAAATTTTCAATTAATTCAATCTATTACGAACTCAAGCGGAATTCCCGTGGTGCCATCCGGCATTTCTATGCCTAAAAGTGCTGCAATAGTTGGCGCAATGTCAGTAATGTTTGTCTTTTGAACTGTCTTCCCTTGGCGAATTCCCCAACCGTAGAAAAGCAGTGGCACGTGGGTGTCATAGTCATATCCTGAGCCGTGAGTCGAACCGGTTTTAGTGTAATCTATCACGCCTGATTTTAAGGTATATAGAACATTTCCGGAACGTTTTTGGTTGTAGCCATTTTGCAAAAGATTGGCCACACCTTTTGAAAAATCGGTATTACGCATGGCGGTTGCCGTATAAGTCTCCGCTATTTTAGGAAAGCCGAGGATGGCTTGCGCGAAGGCTTCTTCCACATCATCCAAATCGTAGTCTTTCTCTGATATTAGTTTTTCATCCAAAAAGACCTGTTTATTGGATATGTCTTTGATTAATTGATTTCCTTCAAATTTTCGAATGGAAAATTCTTTCAAATACTTCTTAAAAGAACTCGAATCAAAGTACCCGGCGGGAATTTTATGATCCCTCAAATAAGCCGGCACATCGACAGCACCGTGATCGGCAGTGAGAAAAACGGTGTAGTTGCCTTTGCCAACTTCGGTGTCAAGCAACAACAAGAAACGCTCTAAATCTTGATCTAAACGGAGGTAGGTGTCTTCCACCTCAACCGAGTTCACGCCAAACATGTGACCTACGTAATCCGTACTCGAAAAACTCAATGTCAAAAAATCGGTTTCGCTGCCTTTGCCAAGTTGTTCACCTTTGATGGCCGCAATGGCAAAATCGGTGGTGATTGAATTGCCAAAAGCCGTGCTCTTGATCATTTCAAAATTCTTGTTTTCTTTTCTGAGTTTGGGTAAATCGTGCGGGAAAACAGGTTTTGTTTCGCCTTTGAAAAGTCCTTCATAGGTATTGTCATCCGAACCGCTTTCGGTATAAGTTTTCACATCATAAAGCGTATTCCAAGGTTTCATATAAGCTTCCGCTTTTCCGGATTGGTTGAATTTATTTACCCAATCAGGTAATTTATCTAGGTAATAAGTACTCGAAATCCATTTCCCCTCATCATCTCCATCAAACCAAAAAGCCGCTTTGGCGGTATGACCGGCGGGTAAAATTGCGCCTCTATCCTTAATAGCGATTCCGATGGTTTTGGATCGAAATTGTGTGTGCAATCGCAATTGGTCTGTGATGGTATTTACTTTAAGTCTGTGAGGTGACATTCGCCCCGAATTATCTGTTGCACCAACTGATTGATAGTCTTTATCACTCACACAATACACATCTTCGTTGCTGTCTTTATCATACCAATTGTTGCCGATGATTCCGTGCATGGAAGGTGTTGTACCTGTAAAAATTGATGCATGTCCGGGAGCGGTATAGGTTGGAATATAATTGAAATGATTGTTTTGACAATTGAATCCTTCGTTCATCAATCGTTTAAAACCGCCTTCACCAAATCGATTGTAAAAACGGGTTAAATAATCATAGCGCATTTGATCGACTACGATGCCCACAACCAATTTGGGTTTGGCTGTTTCCGAATTCAAGTTAGCCGTTAAATCTACTTTTGCTTGTCCGAAAGTTGTCAGTGAAAGAAAAGCAAAAACAAGAAGGAATGTTTTTTTCATTATAATTTTATTTGGTTGTAAAAATAAGTGGTTAAAACTTTAATTGTTTTAAGGTTTTATTAAAAAAAGGGTTTGTGAGATTAATTTATGGTTATTCCAAACGCACAATCAGTGGCAGGCGCAACCGGCAAGCCACCGGAATGTCTCTTTTTTGAGCCGGATAAAGCTTAGGCAATTCTTCAATACTTTGTCTGATGAGCGAGTCGAGTAATTTGTTTTGGTGCATACTTTCTATTTTAACGACCGATATTTCACCTTTCTCGTTTACTAAAAAATTCAAATAAAGTGTGTCAGAAAACGCTTTGTAATAGCTGAATTCACTCGATATTTTTGAAGACAATTGTTTGCTCACATATTGTTCAAAACAGTTTTTTTGTACCTCTTTTGATGCCAACTCATCACAACCTTCAAAAATCGGAAACGTATCGACTTCGTTCCACTGAATGGTTTGTTCCTGTTCGCGTAAAATATCTTCCGAATGAATTTTCTTTTGGAAGAAAGATTCGCATGATGAAAAAAACATCAGAATAAAAATCAGAAAGAATGGCGTTTGTTTTAAAGTCATCGAAGATTGAAAAAGCGTTTAAAATTACAATTTTTTGGAAGAAATAATCCTTAAAATAAAAATCGGTTGGTAAAGTTTAGTTTTATAATTTTGATGCCTAAGAATTTCCGATGGATATTGCCCTTTTAGCGATCGGTTTTGTGTTGATGATACTCGGGCTTTTTGGTAGTTTTCTGCCGATTGTTCCCGGGCCTCCGTTGAGTTGGCTGGGTTTACTCCTACTCTACTTAACTGCTGCTGTACCGATGAATTGGTGGATTTTGGGAACCACACTTTTTGTGACAGTCGTGGTTAGCGTATTGGATTATTGGATTCCGGCGGCCGGAAGTAAATTTTTTGGCGGGAGTAAATCGGGTGCTTGGGGCGCAACCATCGGGCTGATAGTCGGATTGTTTGTACCCATCCCGTTGGGTTTTTTAATCGGCACATTTGTGGGCGCTTTTTTGGGCGAATGGATGCATCAACAAAACCTCCACCAATCTTTGAAAGCGGCTTTGGGCTCATTCTTGGGACTATTGGCATCGGGATTTATGAAGTTTATGGTTTCATTAACATTTTTATTTATTTATCTTTGGATTTTCTGGGAACATCGAAGGGTGTTTTTTTAAATTAAGATTCGCTTAAGAATAGTTTGATGTGAATCTGCAATATATATAGAACGTTATTTTGTAAATTATTTCATTTTTATGAGCAAAGACAAAGTTTTTTCGGATCCGAACTTGAAGGTTTCCGATTTTGAATTCAACGAATCTGTTGTCAAAGTATTTGATGACATGGTAACCCGTTCCGTACCTTTTTATCTCGAAATGCAACGCATGATAGCCGATTTGACCGCAGATTTTGCTGTCAAAGGAAGCAATGTGTATGATTTAGGTTGCTCAACCGGGACAACGATGATGGCTATACACCCTAAATTAGATCCCAGCGTCAGTTTTGTCGGAGTTGATGAGTCCGTAGAAATGCTCAAAACGTGTCGAGCCAATTTAGACAAAACCATCCCCGGCCGCAAAGTAGTTTTGGTCGATGCCGATTTAAACAAAGGCATCGAATTGGAAAATGCATCGGTGGTCATCCTTTGCTTGACACTTCAGTTTGTCAGACCTTTGCGCAGAAGCAAACTCATCAGAGATATTTATGATCAATTGCCCGAAAACGGCGCGGTTATCATACTTGAAAAAGTTTTGGGTGAAGATTCGATGTTCAATCGTCTGTTTATCAAACACTACTATGAATTCAAAAAACGAAATGACTACAGCGAAACGGAAATCTCCAAAAAACGCGAAGCACTCGAAAATGTCCTGATACCGTATCGCCTCAAAGAAAATGAAGAGCTTTTCGCAGAAGCCGGTTTTCGGTTTATCGATGTGTTCTTCAAATGGTATAATTTCTCAGGAATGATTGCTGTAAAATAATGATAGCTGTAAAAATAAAGTATAAATAACATAAATCTGCCATGGTTAAACTCGGAAACTTCTTCTTTAGACACAGAAATTATCTATTCCCATTTTTTTATGCGATGATGTTCGTGCCCTCACCCAGAGTCACGCAAGATTACAAAATCATGCTTATTCTGGGCTTTTTGATAGTCCTGATTGGGCAAGGCGTCCGATTCACAACCATCGGATTGGTCTATATCGTGAGAGGCGGCCGAAATCGACGTATTTATGCAGACGGGTTGGTGACAGAAGGGCTTTTCACACATTGTAGAAACCCGATGTATGTCGGAAATATCTTGATGATTTTAGGCATGGGTGTTTTGTCTAATTCCTATTTTTATCTGCTACTGATGGTGCCGTTTTTCGTTTTTGTCTATCAAGCAATCGTACGTGCTGAAGAGAACTATCTCAGAGGCCAATACGGCGACAGTTTCGATGAATATTGTTCGCACGTAAACCGTTGGATTCCTAATTTTAAAGGACTCGGCGAAACCTTGAGCGGTCAAAAATTCGATTTTAAAAAGATGATTTACAAAGAATACAATACCACCTTTGTTTGGATTTGCGGTGCCATCTTGGTAACGCTCTACAATTTTTATTTAATTATCGGCAAGGCATATTACTTAGAAAACAGACTGAAATTTTTAGGGGTTTTTGTCATTGCAACTTTAGGTTATTTAACCATTCGCTTTTTCAAAAAAAAAGAACAAAGATTGAAGCGTTTGGAAAAAGAAAAACTGGCTTAGTTATCTGTTCGGTAGTTGTTTACCAACTGTTTTACCCAATTTACTGCTTCGTCCAAATTATCAAATAATTCGTAGGGCTTGGTCATAAATGCCTTTTCAATCTGCACGTTGTAAGAGACAATCATTTTTGTAGAGACGACGGCAAAGGCTGCCAAATTTTCGATCTTCGATATTTTAAAATAGATTACCGGATTGACCGAGTAGGAATTAATCCTGTTTGAGATATATCCGAAGGGTTTATTTCCATAAAAATCAACGGCAAATTGGATCATGACATCCACTATATTTTCATCCAAATCGATTCCTTCGTGCATTTCCGTTATAACGAAATGCTCGTAAAAATTCAATCTTGCAAAATCTGTTTCAATTGTTTTCAGCACCATCATCTATATATTTTACACCAAAGATAATAGGTATATTTTCAGCCAAATGCACAATAAATTTCTTTTCGATTAACGGTCAAATTTTACCGTTATAATGTTCGATTTAAATTCAAGGTAACTATTCAGTCTAATGAAAATTTGAACAAATTTTGTCTGTTCGAGTGTTTTATTGAAAAATGCGACCGCTTTTTTTAATAAAACGTATCGAGAACTATACAATTTCAAGCTTCTCGATACCTGCCTGTGGCAGAGAGGCAATTTTTAATAGTAAAGCTGTCGCATGACTATTAAAAACCACGCGAAGTGACGGTTAAAACGAAATTCATTTGAATAGCTGAATAGTTACAATTCAAGAAACTACTGAATCCAAATTTTTCCTAAAGTCCAAAACTAAAATAGTAGGTGAATTTGAAGGAAAGATTGTCATCAAAATTAGGCAAGTGATTCGGGCCGTATCGATAGAAAAAACTCAAACCAAAACCTTTGTACAATTTGTTCAATTCAAAACCCGATTCGAGAAAACCGTCTTGAAGTGATTTGAAATCGATTCCGATGTGTTTTTGCGTATTGGCAACATCGCCTATGGCAGCGCGGGATATCAAAATAAGTTCTGGTCTGAATTTTTTGGTAATATTAAATCGGTTGAGTTTATGTTTGACGTGAAAAGCTGCGTATTTATCGGAGAAAAATTCGTTGAAAAACATGGTTTCAAAACTGTTTCTACCCGTGACTGAAAAACGTTTCATTATTCTGCTGTCAGTCGGATTGTTGGGCGATGCATGATAGAGATGGGTAATTGGGATATCGCCCGTGCCCCAGCCGGCTTCCAGTAAAAAAGTAGTGGTGGTATTATCCAAATGTTTGATTTCATGCAATATCCGACCCTCTGCTTTGAAAAAATTGAAGTCTCCCGAAAGAAAGCCGTCGATGCTTTTGGTCAACTGCAAAGAAAATTTTGGAAATCCTTGTTTGACTTCCAACTTTCCCCTGTTTGTTTTCACAAATCGGCTGAACGGGTTGTATTGAAAAGACCAAGTAATTGTTCCCAATTGATAAAAATTAAATGATTTTCCGTCATTTTGATAAGTATAATCAAACTTGGTGAAAAAATCGCCGGTGGACACTTGAAACTTTGAAATCAATTGGGGTGAAAAATCATGTTCGACAAAAGCACTCAAAATTTGGGTATCATAAAATAGCTCAATATTGAATAATCGAGGCTCAAACAGCGAAAATATTCGTTGGTCAGTCAAATAAACCGTGTTTCCAACTTCCTGCAAATCGTCCACCCAATTAATTCCTGCCCAAGTGTTTGTCTCAGGAAAAACTTTTACGGCACCGCCAAAACTATATTTTACGGAAGTATCTTTAAAACCGTAAACACCATAACCTTCCAATCTGAATCGCTTGGAAAAAGTATCGTTGGTCAAAAAACCCAAACCTGTTCTAAAACCTTCAAAAACATTGTATTTGACAAGCGTTCGCAAATCCCAATCCACATATTTTGTGGGATACCAGCCTGCCAAAAGCTTTCTGGCCAGATTGATTTTTTTCTCCACTTTTTCGGCAGAAACCAAACTATCCAATACCCTGTATGTTTCAACATCTCTTGACGTTTCAGGTTCAGGACGCAATTTTTGCCATTCCGAATCTGACAAATTAATTGCGTTTTTGTCAATAACAATGTCGTAAGCCGAAGGATTCAAATCGGCCAATTGATTCACTTCCAAACGATCAACAGTCGTTTTTGCGGTGAAATAAACCAACTTTGTCGGGCTCTTGATGGCGTCAGATTTTAAACCATCCGCTTCTTCCTCCGGTTTGTAAGACACGCCACCTCCCAACAATTCGATGCGCTGATTGGCATCTCCTTGCCTGATTATCAATTCTTTGGAAGTCGGAAACCAGATATTCTCATCTTTGATGTAGGTGAAGTCTTGGGTTGCCTTGATGCTGATGCCACCATCGACCTGAATAATAACTTTTTGCAAAGCGAGTGATTGTGTGTCAATGAACAAAGTCCCCTGCATGCCACCGGGCATATTTGCCTTTCGCGGTTTGAAATCAATCACATAACCCGGTCTGTTTTCAATCATCACCGTGTCGGTTATCTGGAAAAAATAATCCTTTAATCCTTGGGGAGAAAAAGAATTTCTGTATTCGGTACCCAACAAGGTATAACGAGGTTTGTACCATGATAACGATAACAAATCGATAGCTAAAACCTCATAGACCGGCTCTTTAAATCCACCCATCCGATAGGCTTTGATGTTTTCGGTACGGCCTGATTTTTTCGTAAAATTGACCGTCGATATTTTTTCGCTGATGTAGAGATGATTTTTTTTGAGCGAATTGATGAGTTGAAAATCAACGGAGTCTGTTTTCGATAAAGTATCCTTTTCGGAAAGCGGTTTGTACTGATTGACCCACTGATTGACTGAATCCAAATTGGCTGTCACCAATATCTTTTCATAAGCGTCATAGCGATAATTGTTTACGACTTTATCAGGGTCGTTTTCGTCTTGTTTGGCTACGGCTTTTTTAAGGATGCGGAGGGCGGCATTGTCTCTTGCATAAACGGTTACTTCGTCTAAAATTTCTACTTTGGGATTGAGATTTATTTGATAAAAATCTGACTGAGGCGTGAGGGAAATTTTTTGCGTTTCAAAACCCAAATAGGAAACTTTCACTTCTTTGGTTTCATTGGTGAGGGTGATTTCAAACTTTCCCTCGGCATCGGTTATCACGCTGATGCTATTGTTTATAAGGATTGTCGCAAAAGGAAGCGGCTTACTGGAAGCCATATCCTTGACAAAACCGATGATTTTATTTTGGGAAAAAATAGGCAACATGAACAAACAACCCAACAGAGTAATGATAATTTTGCGCATGTTCTAATGGTTTGAGCCGTGCTCGTAAAAATTACTGTAAAAAACTATCAAACGGTTAATATTTCTCTCTCTTTGGTGGCTAAAATTTCATCGATTTTTTTGATGTAATTGTCGGTCAAAGTTTGGATGGTTTGCTCAACATCTTTTGCCAAATCTTCAGACAGACCCTCTTTTTCTAATTTTTTCACCTCCGTATTTCCATCTTTTCGCGCTGAGCGGATGCTGATTTTAGCATCTTCGGCTTCTGCTTTTGCTTGTTTGACCAAGTCTCTTCGACGCTCTTCGGTTAGTGGAGGCACGTTGATGATGATGCTTTCACCGTTGTTCATCGGATTGAAACCTAAATTAGAAACAATGATGGCTTTTTCAATAATTGTTAACATCGCTTTCTCCCAAGGTTGAACAGTAATGGTTCGACCATCCGGCGTGTTGATATTCGAAATTTGGGACAGTGGCGTACTGGCACCATAATAATCGACAAAAACACTTCCCAACATGGCGGGACTCGCTTTCCCTGCTCGGATATTTACCAACTGTTTTTCAAGGTGCGCAAGGGCTAAATCCATTGATTCTTTTACAGAATCCAAAATAAAGTCAATCTCTTCGTTCATCACTTAAAAATTTTAAAATTTAAGTTATTTTCTTGTTTTAATCAATGTGTTACTTTCGTTCCTATTTGTTCTCCGGCCATGATTTTAAGGAGATTGCTGGGCTTGTTCATGTTAAACACGATAATCGGTAAATTATTTTCTTGACTCAAAGTAAAAGCAGTTGTATCCATCACTTTCAATCCTTTTTTCAGCACATCATTGAAAGAAATCAAATCGAACATCACTGCATTTTTGTCTTTTTCGGGATCGACATTAAAAACGCCGTCCACTCGGGTTCCTTTTAAAATAACATCTGCATCTATTTCAACGGCACGAAGTACCGCGGCTGTATCTGTTGTAAAATATGGATTTCCCGTTCCGGAACCAAAAATGACCACTCTTCCCTTTTCAAGATGTCGAACTGCTCTTCTTCGGATATAAGGCTCTGCCATGGCCTCCATTTTGATGGCAGTTTGCAAGCGTGTTTGCAAGCCCGCATCTTCCAACGCACTTTGCAATGCCAAACCATTGATGACTGTTGCCAACATACCCATATAATCACCTTGCACGCGGTCTAAACCATTGCTTGCACCGGAAACGCCTCTGAAAATATTCCCTCCTCCGATGACAATTGCCACTTCTATACCCTGATCGATTACAGATTTGATTTCTTGGGCATAGTACAATAAAATTTTTGGATCGATGCCGTATTGTCTTTCTCCCAGCAAAGCTTCGCCGGAAAGTTTAAGGAGTATTCGTTTGTATTGCATGGTTTTTAAAAAGAAGGTTTTGCAAATATAACAATTCCTTTGATGGTAAATCAAGGGAAAGTTTATTGACAAAAAAAGTAGCGGTATAAAAAATCACGTCACAACAACAGTGTTTTTAAAATTTCGACAGAAACAGACTCTACATCACTTTTGTCCCAAATAGTCACAAAAACAATTTTTCTAAAGTCTTCATTTTCAACTACGTTTAACGTGACTACTCTTGCTCCACCCGATTTCCCTTTTGTTTTAGATTTTATTTTTAAACGGATTTTTCTGAATCCGGAACCTAAATCAATCCCCAAATTTGGATTTTTGATGATTTCGGCTTTGAGGGTAAGAATATCGTTCTTGATTGATGGGTGCTTCTTTGCAATTTTTTTTAATTGCTTGACAAATTCAGGGGTAACTTCAAAACTAAAATTCATCTAACAACGATTGCAATGTTTTCCCTTTTTTCTTGCCCAAACTTATCTCTTTCGCTTCAATTGAAGCTTTCCGAAAGCTTTTTAAAAACGCAACATCCTTAGCGGAGAGTGTAGATTTTGACAATCCGGCATCAACAAACTCAATGCTTTTATCGACTTTGGCCAATTCAAATAAAAAATCCAAGAAAACCTTGCCCGATTTTGTCTTGTTATTAATTTTTAAAGTGATGGTTGTCATTTTGAATTTTTATTCAAAAATAATACATTTTTAGGAACTCGCTAAAAACACATTTCACTAAATTTCACAAACCTCAAAAATGATACCGCTTAAAAGCTTCCATGGCGGCGTATTCTGCCATACCCAATGCGTTGTATTTGTCGGCGGTAAGTTGTGTTCTGTTTTCCACCCGAATCCAAAATTCGCGTTCGTCATCTCCCTGAAACATGGCACCGTCTTTTTGCGATTGGTGGTAAAAAATAGCTCTTCGTTTTTTGAGTACTTGATCGGGACTCATCGGAACAGCCATTTCTATTTCGTGTATGTCCCACTCGTGCCAAGCACCGCGATAGAGCCACAACCAACAGTCTTTCATAAATTTCTCACTTTTGAGTCTGCGCAGCGATTCGAAAACGGCATCCAAACATATTTTGTGAGTGCCGTGCGGGTCAGCCAAATCGCCTGCGGCAAAAACTTGATGCGGTCTGATGGTAGAAATCAAATGGGTCATGATAGAAAAGTCATCTTCAGACAGCCTGCCTTTTTTAATGGTTCCGGTTTCGTAGAACGGCAAATCCAAGAAGTGTACTTGATTGTCCGGTAATCCCAAAAATCGGGTTGCTGCCAAAGATTCTTTTCTGCGAATAAGGCCTTTTAGTTTTCTAATGGTTTGGTCTATTTCTGAATTGGTGTATTTGTGCCTGAGTGCATCTATCATTTTATGCATCTCTGAATCGGCATTTTTCTCAATTTCCACAACCACTTCGGCATATTTCAACGCTTCTTCATCTGATACGGCAATATTTCCGGAAGTTTGATAAGCCACGTGAACTTCATGACCTTGTTCTATCAATCTGTCAAAAGTACCACCCATCGAAATGACATCATCATCCGGGTGTGGACTGAAAATAATCACCCGCTTTTTGGCTGGCAGAGCGCGTTCTGGCCTGTTGCTATCCTCTGCATTTGGTTTCCCGCCGGGCCATCCCGTGATGGTTCTTTGGAGCGTATTAAACATGTGAATGTTCAAATCATAAGCCGGCCCTTGTTCAGCCAACAAACCGGACATGCCATTGTCGTTGTAATCTTTGTCTGTGAGTTTGAGCACGGGTTTATTAACTTTTTCACAAAGCCACAATAAAGCGCGTCGTCTAAGTTGGTCTGTCCAAATACAAGAGGTTACCAGCCAAGGTGTTTTGATTCGCGTCAAATCTGCTGCTGCTCCTTCATCCAATACAAAAGTTGTGTTGTTGTGGTGTTGCAGATAAGTTGCCGGAACTTCAGAAGATACTTCTCCTTCGATGGTTTCTTTGATAATGGATGCTTTGTTGGAACCCCAAGCCATCAGTACAATTCGTTTGGCTTTGCGAATGGATCCGATACCCATGGTAATCGCTTTTCGAGGTACGTTGTTGATTCCTAAAAAAGACGGAGCCGCATCTACCCGCGTAATGTGATCGAGGGTGATGACGCGTGTACTGGAATTGAAATGTGAGCCCGGTTCATTAAACCCAACATGTCCGGTACGGCCGATTCCCAACAGTTGAAAATCTAAACCCCCGGCTCCTTTAATTTGCATTTCATAATCGATACAATACTGATAAAGTTCTTCTTGAGAAACAGTCCCGTCCGGTATGTGAATATTTTCCGGATTGATATCGACGTGGTTGAAGAGATGCTCGTGCATGAAAAAATGATAACTTTGCATGTCGCTTTTTTCCATCGGAAAGTATTCATCCAAGTTAAAAGTAATTACATTTTGGAAACTCAACCCTTCCTCCCGATGCATGCGAACCAATTCTTCATAAACTTTGATAGGCGACGAACCGGTTGCCAATCCCAAAATAAACTTTTTACCTTTTTGTTGTTTTTCTCTGATGAGCGATGCTATTTCCTGAGCCACAATTACAGACCCCTCATCCGAAGAAGTAAAGATGACATTGTGGATTTTCTCAAAGCGAGTTTCTTCAAATTTACCGGCTTCTCGATAGTCTATCGACTGATAATCTAAGGTTTTTAATGTCATGTCGGTTAGTTTTATAAATAATTATTCTCTTTTTCATACAATAAACGGGATGAAAGCATCCCGTTTAAGAATTTAAAACAAAATAAATGAAACAAAATCAAATACATCAAACAAGCAGTTATTATACAAATTTATAACTTATGTAAATATAGCTTGTTAAATAATTGAGAAAAAAGATTTTCTACCAACAACCTTAATTAATCGACAGACAACAAAAAACAAAGGGAGATTCTGTGTTTTTATTCATCTACTGAACACTTTTGCCAAACAGTTTTGCTGCCTGACGGCACGCTGTATCAAGTTACAAGGTTTGTCTATTGCCCGTTGCCAATTGGTCATTTTTTCACCAACTGCCACCTGCTCCGCCACCGCTAAAACCGCCACCTCCAAAACCACCACCAAAACCGCCACCGAAACTTCCGCCTGAGCTTCCTCCGCCAAAACTGCCTCGACCCATGCTTGAGAGTATGATCACGTCCAAAAGACTGGGACCACCCATTTTCCCTTTGTTGTTTCGATTGTTTTTGTTTCCTCTTGAGATGAGAAAAAGTATAACAATAACCACGATGATAATCAATAAAACCGGAGGACCTTTGGGTTTTTTGTCAACGCGTTGACCCTTGTATTTTCCAGCAAGAACTTGTATAATCGCGTCGGTGCCTTTGTCTAAACCGCTGTAATAACTACCCGATTTGAATTCGGGAATAATCACATTTCGGGTTATTTCTCCAACGATACCGGCAGTCAATACTTCCTCAGACCCATAGCCGGGTGATATCCAAATTTGCCTTTCCTTTTCCGCCAACAATACAAACACGCCGTTGTCTTCTGCAGCTTGACCAACGCCCCATGCTTGTCCCCATCTGGCAGACAACAGACCAATGTTCTCTCCTTTAATGGTCGAAACAATAACCACCACAATTTGTGTGGAAGTGGTGTTGGAATAACGAATGAGTTTTTGTTCTAAAGCAGTCTTTTCGGTTGTTGATAGCAGATTTGCATAGTCATAAACACTGGTTTGCAAGTCCGGCTTCTTGGGAATGTCGAACTGGGCAAAACTCGACTGAATTGCCAATAGAAAAAGCGAAGTGGAAAGAAAAATCTTGAAGTATTTCAGTGAATTTATCATCCTTTTGATATCGAATCAGAAAGTTCATTTTTGTCGTCTTCCAAATAAGGAAAATGCTTTTTGAGTTGCGTGCCGGCTTCGTGAATACCGGCAACCAATCCGACCTCATACCGACCGTCTTTGAAAAAACCGGTTACAATATCTTTGGTCGATTCCCAAAAATTTTTTGGCACTACTTTGTCAATGCCTTCATCGCCACAGATGACAAACTTTTTGTCGGCAACAGCCACATAAAACAATACCCCGTTGCGCAATTTTGTTTGATTCATCTTGAGCAAGTGGAAAACGTCGACAGCTCGGTCAAAAGCTTTTTCTTTTGAACACTTTTTTTCAATATGCACGCGAATTTCACCTGAAGTATCTTTCTCCGCCAATCGGATGGCTTCGATGATTTTGGCTTCCGCT